>NZ_JBSGXB010000202.1:0-13996 GCF_053609185.1 Streptomyces sp. NPDC054956
CAAAAAAATTCAGCCCCGCCGGCGTTTGAGGCGCTCTGGGGCGGAGCCCCAGGGAACGGGCGAAGGGTGGGTAGGGGACAGCCCCGCAGGGCCAGAAGCCACCGCGCCGGCCACGTCATCCCCGGTCAGCACGAGCCCCGTGGCCCCCGTGCAGGACACGACGACATCGACTCGTGTCAGCTCGTCCACCACCGAGGCCATCGGCACGGCAGACGCCTCCACCCCGGTGCCCGAGGCAACCAGAATCTCGGCAAGCCGCTCCGCCCGCTCGGCGGTCCGGTTGGCCACGACGATCCCGGCGAAGCCGACCCGCGCCAGCGTCGCCGCCGCGAGCGAGGACATCGACCCGGCGCCGATGACGAGCGCCCGCTTCCCGGCGGCCCACTTCTCCACCGGCACGTGCACCGCGAGCTGCTCCAGCCCGAAGGTCACCAGCGACTGCCCCGCCCGGTCGATCCCGGTCTCGGAGTGCGCCCGCTTGCCGACGCGCAGCGCCTGCTGGAAGAGGTCGTTGATCAGACGGCCCGCGGTGTGGAGCTCCTGCCCCAGCGCCAGCGCGTCCTTGATCTGTCCGAGGATCTGGCCCTCGCCGACGACCATCGAGTCCAGCCCGCACGCCACCGAGAACAGGTGGTGCACCGCCCGGTCCTCGTAGTGCACGTACAGATAAGGAGTGAGCTCCTCCAGCGCGACACCGCTGTGCTGCGCCAGCAGGGTCGACAGCTCGGCCACACCGGCGTGGAACTTGTCCACGTCCGCGTACAGCTCGATGCGGTTGCAGGTGGCGAGCACCGCCGCCTCCGCCGCCGGCTCCGCGGCCAGCGTGTCGTGCAGCAGCTTGACCTTGGCATCGGCGGACAGCGAGGCGCGCTCCAGCACGCTCACCGGCGCACTGCGATGGCTCAGCCCTACGACGAGCAGACTCATGCCGGCATCACCGCCGGGACGTCGCCCTCGGGACCGCCCTTGCGCGCGACGGCGGCGCCGCGCCCGGCGGGCGGGACCACGGCGGCGGCCGGGGCCGCGCCGGTGCCCGTGACGGAGCCGCCGGCGGCAGCGGCGGCCGCTTCCTCGCCGGCCTTGCGCTGCTCGTGGAACGCCAGGATCTGCAGCTCGATCGACAGGTCGACCTTGCGCACGTCGACGCCGTCGGGCACGGAGAGCACCGTCGGCGCGAAGTTCAGGATGGAGGTGACCCCGGCGGCGATCAGCCGCTCGCTCACCTGCTGCGCCGCCCCCGCCGGGGTCGCGATGACCCCGATCGAGACGCCGTTCTCCTCGATGATCTTCTCCAGGTCATCGGTGTGCTGTACGGGCATGCCCGCGACGGGCTTGCCGGCCATGGCGGGGTCGGCGTCGATCAGCGCGGCCACGCGGAACCCGCGCGACGCGAAACCGCCGTAGTTGGCCAGCGCGGCGCCGAGGTTACCGATGCCGACGATGACGACCGGCCAGTCCTGGGTCAGTCCGAGCTCGCGGGAGATCTGGTAGACGAGGTACTCCACGTCGTACCCGACCCCGCGCGTCCCGTAGGAACCGAGGTAGGAGAAGTCCTTGCGCAGCTTCGCGGAGTTGACTCCGGCGGCGGCGGCGAGCTCCTCGGAGGACACCGTGGGCACCGATCGCTCGGAGAGCGCGGTGAGGGCACGCAAGTACAGCGGAAGCCGGGCGACAGTGGCCTCGGGAATACCTCGGCTGCGGGTCGCCGGTCGGTGAGTTCGGCCAGTTGCCACGATGCTCCTGCGGGATGAGCGGGGCTGCAGGTGGCCACTTGTCCCAGGACCACCCCGTCGAATGCAGGCTATGTCTTTGTGAACGCGTGCACAAAGATTGTGTCCGCTTTGTCCGAGCAAAGTGACCGGGGTCACGCGCCTTGGGCATACGAGGCGGGAACGGTCGACACGCCGAACCCGTTCAAATCCCGAAGGGGGCAAAACTGCACACACTCCTCACCAATACGCCCCCGAGACCCCATAAATCGCCCACGATCGTAACCGCCCGACGGGTCAAGCCTGCAATGCCCGTCGGAGCCGGTCAGGGTTCACCCTCCAGAAGGTGTGCTGCTCGCCGTCCACCAGCACCACGGGGATCTGCTCCCAGTGCAGGCGGTAGAGCTCCTCGTCCTGCGAAATGTCTTTCTTCTCCCATTGCGCGCCCGTCTCGGCGCAGACCTTCTCGACCACTTCCTGGGCGTCATCGCAGAGATGGCACCCCGGCTTCCCGATGAGCGTGACCATCCGCTCCTCGGGACGCTTCTTCTGGGCACGGCGCAGCAAAGGACTCATGCCCCCATTCTCCCGCGCCCCGGCGCCGACCGGTCGCGGCGCGGTGGCGGGGTGGTGGGCCGGAACCGTGGGGCGGTGGGCCGGGGTCGCGGGCCGGCGGGCCGGGGTCGCGGGCCGAGGGCGCCGTTACGCCAAGGACCCCTGGCGGACAGAAGAGTTCACACAGCCGATTCCCATCGGTTCGGGAACTCCCGAACACAGTGGCTATGCTCGCGTCATGGCCGCTCTGGGATGGCTCACCCCCCGTAGGCGCTCCGCCACCGCGCGGAGCGTGCTGGCAGGCGAGGCCTCGGCCGAGGCCGCCCGCAAGTCCGCGCTGGCCGAGGGACCACTCGACTTCCCGGACTCCGCCGCGGCACTGGAAGCGGCCGAAGCGGAAGAGGCCGAGGCGATCGAAGCCGGGGAAGCCCCGGCGGAGGAAGCCCCCGAGCCCGAGTTCCCCGTCGCCGGCGACGACCTCGCCGCCGCCTTCTTCGACCTCGACAACACCGTCATGCAGGGCGCCGCGATCTTCCACTTCGGCCGCGGCCTCTACAAGCGCGAGTTCTTCCAGCGCCGCGAGCTCGCCCGCTTCGCCTGGCAGCAGGCCTGGTTCCGGCTCGCCGGGGTCGAGGACCCCGAGCACATGCAGGACGCCCGCGACAGCGCGCTGTCCATCGTCAAGGGACACAAGGTCTCCGAGCTGATGTCCATCGGCGAGGAGATCTACGACGAGTACATGGCCGAGCGGATCTGGCCGGGCACCCGCGCCCTGGCCCAGGCCCACCTCGACGCCGGCCAGAAGGTGTGGCTGGTCACGGCCGCCCCCGTGGAGACCGCCACGATCATCGCCCGCCGCCTCGGCCTGACCGGGGCCCTGGGCACCGTCGCCGAGTCCGTGGACGGCGTGTACACCGGCCGGCTGGTCGGCGAGCCGCTGCACGGCCCCGCCAAGGCGGAGGCGGTCCGCGCCCTGGCCGCCGCCGAGGGGCTGGACCTCGCGCGCTGCGCCGCGTACAGCGATTCGCACAACGACATTCCGATGCTGTCGCTGGTCGGACATCCTTACGCGATCAATCCCGACACAAAACTGCGCAAGCATGCCCGCGCCCACGACTGGCGCCTGCGCGACTATCGGACCGGCCGCAAGGCCGTGAAGGTCGGCGTCCCGGCGGCCGCCGGAGTCGGCGCGATCGCGGGTGGCGCGGCCGCCGCGATCGCCCTGCACCGCCGCCGCAGGTAACGGCTCCGGGCCCCGTCCGGCCCCCGGCCCCGCCCCCCGCCCGGGCTCCCGCCCGGACCGGGCCGGTACGGCGCCCGCGCGCCCCCGCGGCCGGGGCATTCGCTCACCTCTACCCGCGCCCCCGGCGCGGCACTCCGCCCTGCCCGACTCGGTCGCGAGACACCGTGGAACCAGCCATTCCGCGCATCCAACCGATCAAGAATCGATCACCATCTGCGTCTGAATATGCCCTCGACACGCAACAGAAGTGTCGTAACCGGTGATTTGAGCAACTGGGTGTAGTGCTGCCTGTACGAAGCGTTATTCTCCTCAAACGCATGCCACCGCTCATCTGTCGCCACGACGGGTGAACGGTCCCGCACTGCACGTGATGGAAGCTCTGCCTCTGGGAGTCCCGTGTACCCACCTGTCGGGGTTGACGCCTCGGGCCTGGCTACGCTGCGCGCAACGGTCCTCGACCACCTGCGCGGCTTCGTCCCCACCGCGTACGCCGTCCCCGCATTCGCCACCGCGGTCCCCGCCGGACTCGGCCCGGCCGGTCCTTGCTATGCCCTGACCGACGGCGGAGCGACGGTGGGCAGACGGGGACGCTCCGGCGCCGCCGCCGGCGGCGCAGCCACCGGGACCACCGCGCCCGCAGCCCGCCGCCCCACGGCGGACAGCGACCAGGCCCGCATGATGGACCTGGTCGAACGTGCCCAGGCCGGCGAGGCCGAGGCCTTCGGCCGCCTGTACGACCAGTACAGCGACACGGTCTACCGCTACATCTACTACCGCGTCGGCGGCAAGGCGACCGCGGAGGATCTCACCAGCGAGACCTTCCTGCGCGCGCTGCGCCGCATCTCCACCTTCACCTGGCAGGGCCGCGATTTCGGCGCCTGGCTCGTGACGATCGCCCGCAACCTGGTCGCCGACCACTTCAAGTCCAGCCGCTTCCGCCTCGAAGTCACCACGGGCGAGATGCTCGACGCCAACGAGGTGGAACGGTCCCCCGAGGACTCCGTCCTGGAGTCCCTCTCCAACGCGGCCCTGCTGGAAGCCGTACGGAAACTCAATCCGCAGCAGCAGGAGTGCGTGACCTTGCGCTTCCTGCAGGGCCTCTCGGTCGCCGAGACGGCCCGGGTGATGGGGAAGAACGAGGGCGCCATCAAGACGCTCCAGTACCGGGCGGTCCGCACCCTGGCCCGCCTGCTCCCGGACGACGCCCGCTGACTCCCTTACTCACATTCGGTAACCCTCCTTGATGACACTGACGACGCTGTGGTCCGATCATCCTTCGTCCGTAACCCAAGTGCCGCGCCGCTCGTTGTGCGGAATGCAGGCTCCCTGTGGACAAGCCCTGCCCGAAGCCGCTCACTCGAAAGTGTGGATGTGCTCAAGGAAGGCAACCTTCCGGACACCTTGGGGAGTCGATCGTCATGACGAGAGGAGGTGCCGCCAGTGATCGCGAACGTGACTCCGCACCGGCGGGCGAACGCCTTCGCCCAGGCCCTGGAGGATCGGACCCCGTCCGACCTTTCGGAACCGGACCCGGCGGCCGAGCAGTCCGAGGCACCTGCCGAACCTGCCGACCACGACCGGTTGTTGGCCCTGGCGAGCGTGCTCGGCGAAAGAATGCCGCGCCCGGTGCTGGATCCCGAGGTCAAAGTGGTGCAACGAGCACAGCTCGTCGCCGCCATGGAGGCCATGGTGATGGAAGAGAGGGCCGGGGGCAGTGCCGCCCCGGACCCTCAAGTGCCCGAACAGCGGACCGGCCGCGGCGCCCACCGGGCGACCTCGCTCCGGAAATTGCGGCCCCGCTCCCGCTGGTCCAAGGGCATCGCAGCGGGTGGCCTCACCGTGGGTGTGGCCGCCGGGGCCTTCAGCGGAGTGGCCGCTGCGAGCACGGACGCCCTGCCCGGTGACCACCTGTACCCCGTGAAGCGGGGCATGGAGGACATCCGGCTCGGGATGGCCGACGACGACTCGGACCGGGGCGAGCTCTATCTCGACCAGGCCTCGAACCGTCTGTCGGAGGCCCGCAGGCTGATGGAGCGCGGCCGTACGGGCGTACTGGACCACGAGTCCCTCGGCGAGATCCGCCGGGCGCTCGCGGGCATGAAGCACGACGCCTCGGAGGGCCACCGGCTCCTCCAGGCCGCCTACCAGCGGGACGGCTCGCTCGGCCCGATCCAGGCACTGTCCTCGTTCTCCCGCTCGCACCGCGACGCGTGGGCCAAGCTCCGGGGCAACCTCCCGGCGCAGCTCACCGACGTGGGCGGCGAGGTGGAGTCGGTCTTCCAGGCCATAGACGAAGACGTGGCGCCGCTCCAGGGTCTGCTCCCGAAGCCTCCGGAACAGACCCGCGGCTCCGGACCCTCCACCCGGCCGAGCGCCCCGGCGGGCAAACAGCAGACGGCGCCCTCCTCGGGCACCCCGTCGGCGCCCCCCGCCCCGTCGGCGTCCGGCTCCGCGAAGTCCCCGTCACCCGGCGGCGGTCTCCTCGGCGGTACGGGCAACCTGCTGAACCCGCCCGCGGGCCAGCCGACCCCGGCGGAGTCCGGCCCCGCGGACCACCCGCACCCGGACATCACCCTCCCGCCCCTGCTCCCGGGACTCCTCCCGGGCCTGGGCATCAAGGCGGAGGACGCGGAGTAGCAAGAGATTGCGCCGGCGAGGCAGATCCTGCCTCGCCGGCGCAATCGCCTGAGCAGCCTCAGAAGAACACGGACCGCCGCTGCACCAGCAGCTTGTACAGCGTGTGCTGGATCTGCTCCCGGACCTGGTCGGTCAGGTTGAACATCAGCATCGGATCCTCGGCGGCCTCCGGCGCGTACCCGTCCGTCGCGATCGGCTCCCCGAACTGGATCGTCCACTTCGTCGGCAGCGGCACCGCCCCCAGCGGCCCCAGCAGCGGAAACGTCGGCGTGATCGGGAAGTACGGAATCCCCAGCAGCCGCGCCAGCGTCTTCGAGTTGCCGATCATCGGGTAGATCTCCTCCGCCCCAACGATCGAGCAGGGCACGATCGGCGTCCCCGCCCTCAGCGCGGTCGACACGAAGCCGCCCCGCCCGAAGCGCTGGAGCTTGTACCGCTCCCCGAACGGCTTCCCTATCCCCTTGAAGCCCTCGGGCATCACGCCCACCAGCTCCCCGGCCTCCAGCAGCCGCTGCGCGTCCTCCGCGCACGCCAGCGTGTGGCCTGCCTTGCGCGCGAGCTCGTTGACGACCGGCAGCATGAACACCAGGTCCGCCGCCAGCAGCCGCAGGTGCCGCTGCGCCGGGTGCTGGTCGTGCACCGCCACCTGGAGCATCAGCCCGTCCAGGGGCAGCGTCCCGGAGTGGTTCGCCACGATCAGCGCGCCACCCTCCTTCGGGATGTTCTCGATGCCCTTGACCTCGACCCGGAAGTACTTCTCGTACAGAGGCCGCATCAGGGACATCAGGACCTGGTCCGTCAGCTCCTTGTCGTAGCCGAAGTCGTCGACCTCGTACTCCCCGGTGATCCGGCGCCGCAGGAACGCCAGCCCGCTCGCGATCTTCCGGTCCAGGCCCGTGCCCTCCGAGCCCGGCGCCGCCGGTTCCGGCGCGGCCGCCAGTACCGGTTCCGCCGCGGGCTCCGCCTCGGGCGCGACCCGGACCCGCCGCGGCGGCCGCCGCCGGGGCCGGTCCTCGTCGAACGGGATGACCTTGGCGTCCGCCACTATCGCTTCGCTCCCTCAGCCACGGCCTCAGTCCCGGCCTCTACGTTCAACAGCCCGGCCACCCGGTCCACCGCCCGGCCCACCCGCTCCGGGGGCAGCAGCCCGCTCCCCCGGCTCCGCGTGAAGTCGGCGAAGGTCTCGGCCGTCGTGTACATCGGTTCAAATCCCAGCACCTCGCGCATCTGCGTGGTCTGCACGACCCGCCCGTGCGTGAGGAGCCGTATCTGCTCGGGCGAGAAGTCGGTCGCCCCGACCGCCCGCAGCGCCGAGCCCACCCAGGTCACCGCGGGCAGCAGCAGCGGCACCGTCGGACGGCCCAGCCGCCGCGCGCACTGCGAGAGCAGCAGCACCCCGTCGCCCGCGATGTTGAAGGTCCCGTTCGTCCCGCTGTTCAACGTTCCGCCACCGCGTCCGGGTTCCTGCGCCGCGAGCTTCAGGACCTCGAGCACGTCGTCCTCGTGGACGAACTGCAGGCGCGGGTCGTAGCCCAGCACGGTCGGGATCAGCGGCATCGAGAAGTACTCGGCGAGCGCGGAGTCGGCGAACGGCCCGAGGATGTTGGCGAACCGCAGCACGCACACGGCGACGTCCGGGCGCCTGCGCGCGAAGCCCCGTACGTACCCCTCGACCTCCACGGCGTCCTTGGCGAAGCCGGCCGCGGGCAGGGATTTGGGCTGCGTGGTCTCGGTGAAGACGGCCGGGTCCCGCGAGGTGCCCCCGTACACACTGGTACTGGACTTCACCACGAGCCGCCGTACCGTCGGGGACTTCTGGCAGGCCCCGAGGAGCTGCATCGTCCCGATGACGTTGGTTTCCTTGACGGTGGCGTAGGAGCCCGACCCCGCTCCCGTCGCGGCACCTCCGGTGACCGCCAGGTGGACCACCGTGTCCACGGCGTTCTCCGCGAGCACCCGGGCGATGCCCGACTGCCTGATGTCCGTACGGACGAACTCGGCCGATCCCAGCCGGTGCGGCGGTGTCACCGCGTCGACCGCGATCACCCGCTCGACCTCCGGGTCCCGCTGGATCCGCCGTACGAAACGGCCCCCCAGCTGCCGGGCAGCCCCGGTAACGAGCACGACCTTCCCCACGAGCTCAGCGCCTCCCTCGAAGAAGTCCCCCGGCTGCACCGCAGCCCCTCCACCAGAATGGTGGAGGGGCTGCGGAGAACACGTACAGCTGCCGTTTACTTCTTGTTACGGCGCTGGACGCGGGTGCGCTTGAGCAGCTTGCGGTGCTTCTTCTTAGCCATCCGCTTACGCCGCTTCTTGATAACAGAGCCCACGACTACCCTCGCTCACTTCTCGGAACACCCCCGCGTCAGCGGGGATCTCGGTGCGGGGCGTCTGGGCCCACACGACCTACGTCGGCCTAGCCTACCCGCCCGAGCTCTGAGCTTGTAATCCGGTGCTTCCGAAGGGCGACCGCGGCCTCCCGGCCCTTGTCCTCAGGCCGATTCCACCCCCACGAAGGACTCGCGGAGGTACTCGTGCACCGCGTTCTCGGGGACCCGGAAGGACCGGCCCACCCGGATTGCGGGCAGATGTCCGTTGTGCACCAATCGGTACACGGTCATCTTCGACACTCGCATCACCGAGGCGACCTCCGCCACGGTCAGGAACTGAACCTCACTGAGAGGCCTCTCGCCAGCAGCCATGACACACCTTGACCTTCCGCGCATGACGGGCACCGGCTTCCCCTCCGGTTACGCCCCGTCGTCGCACGCTCACTCCCCAGAGTAGGGGCGTGTGGTACGAGTGGGGAAGAGGAGCTACGGCCACTCCTGCTAACCCGACAGACTCGCCCGATTGAGTACATAGCGAGTGAGCGGTCGGTAGTAGTCCGCGCGCACCGCGTCATCAAGCGGAACCACCACCGACACCCGGCCCTCGGCCTCCCCGACGAACAGCGCCGGATCATCCGTATCGGCCAGCCCGATGGCCTCCACACCCAGCTGACCTGCCCCGCAGACCCACCCGTGGTCCCCCACCACCAGCTCCGGCAGCGGCCCGCCGGCCTCCGCCAGCGCCCCGAGGGCGATCCGAACCGGCAGGGGCGAATGGGTGTGCGCGCCGGTCGTACTCCCGGGCGGACGCGCGCCGTCTTCCCGCACCAGTGCGACCCCCCGTACGTAATCGATGCGGTGCGGGCGTAGGCCGAACCGGGTCTGCATGTCGACGGCAGCCCCCCGCGCCGGAGTGAGGACATCACATCCGGCCGCCGACAGCGCCTCGGCCAAACCGGCGTAGAACCCCAGGAGGCGGTGCGGGTGACCCGTCGCGAACAGTACGGGCGCCCGCGCTCCGGCCACGGCGCGCAGCCGCTCCGCGAAGGCCTCCAGCCCCGCCACCGTGCGCTCCGGATCGATCACGTCCGGCCCGCTGACGTGCGCGGGATCAGCCGAGACCCCACACTTGTCCGCCATCAGCCTCAGCAGGTCACCCTCGCCCCACGCCCACTCCGGATCGAGCCCGATCAGCACCCGGGGGTCGCGCGCGGCGAACAACCGGTAGCTGCGCAGGCTCTCCTCCCGGGAAGTGGCGACGGGCCCGGCCAGGCGGGCGGCCAGCAGATGCGCACGCAGGGCGCCGGTACTCAACACCCTGCCGATGCTGCCTCAACCAACCTGGCGGATCATCAATTCCCGCCAACCACACCACCGTTGGCGTAACGCCAGTCCCCGCAGGGCTCAGGTCAGCATCCCCCGCAAGGGGAACACCGCCCGCCGCGTGGCCAGTACGGCTTGGTCGATCCGATCGGCCGGATCGTAACCGGCCTCCCAGGACCGCCACTCCGGCACCCGCCCGTCCGTCATCCGCGCGGGCGCAACCTGCCGCGTCCGCGCATACACCTCGTCCCGCCAGGACCCCGGCACCGCCGTCTCCGGCTCGACGGGCCGATGCGCCGCGATGCCCACCAGATGCGTCCACGACCGAGGAACCACATCCACGACCGCGTACCCGCCTCCGCCCAACGCCAGCCACTTCCCGCCCGCATGAGCATGCGCCAGCTCGTGGCATGCCTCCTGCACCGCCCGCTGGGCATCCAGCGACACCGCCAGGTGCGCGAGCGGGTCCTCGAAGTGGGTGTCGGCCCCGTGCTGGGTCACCAGCACCTGGGGCCGGAAGTCGGCCAGAACCTCCGGCACGACGGAGTGGAACGCCCGCAGCCACCCCTCGTCCCCGGTCCCGGCCGGCAGCGCGATGTTCACCGCGGACCCCTCGGCCGCCGGACCGCCCGTCTCCTCCGGCCACCCGGTCTGCGGGAACAGCGTCCGCGGATGCTCGTGCATCGAGACGGTCAGCACCCGCGGATCGTCCCAGAAGGCCGCCTGCACGCCGTCCCCGTGGTGGACGTCCACATCCACGTACGCGACCCGCTCGGCCCCGAGCTCCAGCAGCCGCGCGATCGCCAGCGCCGCGTCGTTGTACACGCAGAACCCGGCCGCCCCGCCCGGCATCGCGTGGTGCAGCCCGCCGGCGAAGTTCACGACGTGCTCGGCCTCCCCGCGCCAGATCGCCTCGGCCCCCGCCACCGACTGGCCGGCGATCAGCGCGGACGCCTCGTGCATCCCGTGGAACGCCGGATCGTCCGTGGTCCCGAGCCCGTACGAGCCGTCGGCGATCCCGGGGTCGGCGGACACCTCGCGCACGGCCGCCACGTAGTCCTCGCGGTGGACGAGCCGCAGCGTGGAATCACCCGCCTGCCGCCCGGCCCGCACCTCCATCGCCCGGTCGAGCCCGAAGGCCCGTACCAGGCCCATGGTCAGTGCCAGGCGCACCGGGTCCATCGGATGGCTCGGTCCGAAGTCATACTTCGTTACCGCCTCGTCCCACATCAACAGCCCGGTCACCGGCTCGCCGCTCATGTTCGACACCGTATCGGGCACCCTGCGCACCGAACGAGCGGGCATGGAAAAGAGTGACGAGGACGAGCACCATCGGCACGAGCATCGCGCCCCGGTAGTTCCAGGCGTCGCCGATCCCGCCGACGAGCGGTGCGCCGATCAGGAAGCCCACGTAGTTGAAGATGTTCAGCCGCGCGATCGCGGTGTCGGAAGCCTGCGGGAACAGCCTGCCCGCGGCGGCGAACGTCTGCGGCACGATCACGCACAGCCCGAACCCCAGCAGCGTGAAGCCGAGCATCCCCGTCCACGCCCCGGGAGCCGCCGCGACCACGGCGAACCCGCCCGCCGCGACGACCGTCCCGATGCGGACGACGGCCACGGCCCCGAAGCGCCGCACGCCGAGGTCGCCCACGGCCCGCCCGAGCAGGGTGGTGACCATGTAGACGTTGTAGGGCACGGTGGCGAGCTGCTCGGAACTCCCCAGCACGTCCTGGAGGTACTTGGCGCTCCAGTTCGAGACCGTCGAGTCCCCGATGTACGCGCACGCCATCACCAGGCACAGCGGCAGCAGCAGCTTGAACCCGCCGGCCCCCAGCCCCTTGGCCTCCTCGGAGCTCTCCTTGCCGTCCCGGTCCACGTAGAACCGGCTGGCGAAGAGCGCGAGCGGCAGCAGGACCGCCACGGCCGGCAGGTACGAGACGAACAGGTCGAGGTGCCAGTGCGCCCCCGCCCACGCGGCGGAGGCACCCAGGATCCCGCCGAGGCTGTAGACCGCGTGGAAGCCCAGCATGATGCTGCGCCCGTACGCGCCCTGCAGGCTCACGCCGAGCATGTTCATCGAGGCGTCGAGCGCGCCCACGAACAGCCCGAACGCCCCGAGCGCCAGCGCCACGTGCCACATCTCGCTGCCGGCGCCGACCCCGAGCAGAGCCAGCAGGACGAGCGGCTGCGCCCACCGCAGTACGGTGCTGGGCGCGACCCGCTTGACCAGGTGCTCGGTGACGACGCTGGAGACCCCGGCGAGGATCGGCACGGCGGCGAGGAAGACGGGCAGCAGCCCGTCGGATATCCCGTACCGGTCCTGGATGGCGGGGATCCGCGTCACGAGGAGCGCGAACGTCACGCCCTGCACGAAGAAACTGAACCCCAACGCCCCGCGCCCGCGGCTCAGCCGCGCGTCTGCTGTCATGGCGGCTCAGCGTAGGGCCCAGTACTACCGGTGGGTAGAGCGATCACATCTCGATTGGGTCAGTGGCTGAATCCACCCTCGTGACCAGCCGTGTACCCGCCCGCGTACCCGCCTTCGTGGCCCTGCAGCCCGAGCAGCCCGAGCAGCTGTCCCATGTCCCCGAAGTACCCGGTGGCGCCGGGCATCCGGTCGGCGGGCAGCATCGCCGTGTACCCGTACACGTCCATGCCGGCGGCGACGGCGGCCTGGACGCCCAGCGGGCTGTCCTCGATGACCACGCACCGGGCGGGGTCCACGCCCATCTGGTCGGCGGCGTGCAGGAACAGGTCCGGGGCCGGCTTGCCCTTGCCCACGTCCTCCGAGCTGAAGATCCACTCCTCCTCGAACCACTCGTCGAGCCGGGCCGCGCGGTGCCCGACGCGGATCCGCTCGTGGCTCCCGGAGGACGCGAGGCAGTACGCCGTCCCGCTCTCGACCAGCGCCGCCAGCACCCCGTCCACACCGGGCACGGGCTTGAGCTCCCGCTCGAAGGCCGCGAAGGTGCGGGCGTGCAGCGTCGCGTCGAAGTCCGCCGGCAGCGACTGCCCGGTCCGCTCCAGCACGAGGTCGTGCACCCGGTGCACGGCGGCGCCCATGTAGTCGCGGAGCGACTCCTCGTACGAGGTCGGGTGCCCCAGCTCGGTCAGGTACCCGGCGAGGATGCTGTTGGCGAGCGGCTCACTGTCCACCAGCACGCCGTCGTTGTCGAAGATGACGAGGTCGTAGCCCATGCGACAACCCTACGAGCCGTCAGTGCAAATCCATCCGGACCCCATGCCGGGCATCCGCAGGACATCGAAAGATCCTCGGCCGCCTCTCAGCGCGCGGGTGCGGCCGCGATCGAGTCGATGACTCCGTGCCAGGCCCGGTGGTAGCCCTCGCGGAGGGGGCCGCCGCACAGGGCCAGGACCTGCGAGGACGCGTCCGCCAGAGGACTGGGGTCCCCCGCGGTGCATGCCCGCAGATGGCCGTCCAGCAGGGCGGCCCCGAGCTTCGCGTCCGCTTCCAGCAGGCGGCGGGGCAGCCACTTCCCGCCGCCGGTCCACGCCCGGTGGTGGTCGAAGAGCAGGTCGGCCGCGCCGGCCAGGACCACCCCGGCGACCGCCACCCGCTCTACGGGGTCGCCCGCGTCGGTGAGGTCGTCCAGGGCGTCGGTCAGCCCGTAGCGCTTGGTCTCCACGGTGTCCGGGTCCAGCGCCGGCGGGCCCTGGCGCAGGTCCGCCTCGGCCAGGGCCCGGGCCCGGCCCGCCTCCCCGTCCCTGTCGACCAGGACGAGACCGGCCGCGTACATGGACTGCAGCACCGCACGGCGTCCGGCGACGTCCGCCGCGAAGAGTTCCGCCATGCCGGTGCGGGTGTGGACGAACAGCTCCACGACCCGCCCCTCGACGCGGAGGGTCTCCCGATAGGTGCGGCCCTCGTCCCCGACGAGCACCGCGATGTCCAGATCGCTGCTGGCGGTCGCCCGCCCCGCGGCCGTGGATCCGGCCAGGATGACGGACAGCGCGTCGGGGAAGCGCTCGCGCGCGATGCTTCGCGCCAGGTCGATGGGATCTACATCCATATCCATGCCGGACAGAGTGCCACGGCGGCCGTCCCTCCGGCCACGGAATTTCACCCGCTCCCGACCCGAAAAAGGTCCGGAACGCAGAAAAGCCCCGCACCATAAGGTGCGGGGCTTTCCCACAATGATTGTTCGGCGGCGTCCTACTCTCCCACAGGGTCCCCCCTG
>NZ_JBSGXB010000203.1:0-13875 GCF_053609185.1 Streptomyces sp. NPDC054956
GCTCGGGGTTTCACGTGGCCTGGACTCTGAGGTGCACCAGCGCCTGTCGGACCCCCGACACGTGGCGCGCCGGGGCCGAGCCGGGACGATCGTGGTGGCGGCCCCGGTGACCGCCGGGTCGCCGGCCGGGGGAGTGCCGAACGCTGGACCGTGGGCCGCCGGTCTGCCGACTGCCCGGCCGGTGGATGCCGGAGTGCCGGCCACTGGACGGCCGGCCGCCGGGCGGCTGAGGTCCGGGCAGCCCCGCGTCGTATCCGCGGCGGCGGGCGGCCGGGTGTCCGCCGGGCCTGGGGCCCTGGACGTGAGGGCGGCATCCACGTCCAGGTCGGGGCAGGGGCCCGGGACCTGGCCGGCCGGGGCCGGGGGTGCGGCCCAGGACGGCCCCATCGCCCCGCCGGGCAGGGCCTCACTGGTCGACGCCCTGCGCGCCACACCGTGCCGCATCGACCTCTCGCCCGGGGTCCCCGACCTGACCGCGTTCCCGCGTACGGCCTGGCTCCAGGCCGAGCGCAAGGTGCTGGCCTCCCTCACCCCCGCCGACTTCGGCTACGGGAACCCGCAGGGCGCGCCCGCGCTGCGCGAGGCCATCGTGGGCTGGCTCGCGCGCGGCCGGGGGATCCGCGCCGACCCTGCCGAGGTGGTCGTCGTGGCGGGCGTGGCGCAGGCGCTCGGCCTGCTGGCGCAGGTGCTGCGCGAGGAGGGAGTGCGGCGGGTCGCGGTCGAGGACCCCGGCTCGCTCGGGGCCCGGCAGCAGCTGGAGCACGGCGGCATGGAGATCCTGCCCGTACCGGTGGACGAGGGCGGGATCGACGTCGCGGCCCTGGCGGCGGGCCCGGCCCAGGCGGCCCTGCTGACGCCGGCGCACCAGTTCCCGACCGGGGTGGTCCTCGACGGGGAACGGCGCCGCGAACTGCTCGGCTGGGCGCAGGCCGGCGGCATCGTCATCGAGGACGACTACGACGCCGAGCACCGCTACGACCGCGCCCCCGTCCCCGCGCTGCGCGCCCTGCTGCCGGAGGCCGTCTGCTACGCGGGCAGCGTGTCCAAGCTCCTCGCCCCCGCCCTGCGGCTGGGATGGCTGCTGGTCCCGCCGCACCGGCTGGACGCCGTGATCGAGGCCAAGCGGTACGCCGACCTCGGCAATCCGGTTCTCGCCCAGCTGGTGCTGGCCCGGCTGATGGAATCGGGCGAGCTGGAGCGCCACCTGCGCTTCGTGCGCCGCCGCCACCGGGCCCGCCGGGACGCGATGCTGCGGGCGATCGCCGCCGAGCTACCGGGGGCGCGGGTGCACGGAGCGGCCGCGGGCCTCCACTTGATGGTCACCTTCGACGGGCCCGACTTCGCGGCCGTGGACGACACCGCCCTGGCCGCGGCGGCCCTGTCCCTCGGAGTCAAGGCCCACCCCCTGTCCTGGCACCGCCTGCACCCGGGCCCCCCGGGCCTGGTCCTCGGCTACGCGGCGGGCCCACCGAGCGAACTGGAGGAGGGCGTAGCAGCCTTCGGCACAGCCCTGCGCCACCTCCGACGATCCACCCCCTGACCGAGCCGGGCAGGCCGAGCCGGGCCCGGGCCAAGTCGTGCCGAGCAGGCCGGGCTCGCCGGACCGCCGGCCCCTTCGGGCCCGCCAGCACTCCCTGGCCAGGGCCCGACAGCTCCCCGACCCGGCCCCGAACCAGCCCCCGGAAAGTTTTTCCGGAAGGGCGGCAACCTCCCGGAGGGTCGTGCGTCGTGTGGGGGTGAAGGGCGTGAATCCGCGTCCTCCACCCGACCGTGGAGAACCACCGTGAAGAACCTGAAGCGTGCCCCGCTGAACCTCCGCAGGGCGGCGGCCGTTGCCGTCGCGGCCGTCGGGGCGGCCGTTGCGCTGGCCGGGCCGGCCTCCGCCGCGCAAGGGACGTCCGCCTCCCCGTCCTCCCCCGCGCCGGCGCCGACCGCGCCGTCCGCCTCGCCGAGCGTGCTCCCCTCCGCTCCGAAGCCGCAGCCCTCGGTGAGCCTGCCCCCGGGCACGCAGCCCAGCGTTTCTCCGAGCGGCGCCCCCAGCGCGGCCCCGGCCGCGCCCGGTGAGGCCGAGCTCGCGCATACTGGCTCCTCCGCCACCACCGCCGCACTGGGTGGCGGAGCCGCCCTGCTGGTGACCGCCGGGGCCGCGACCCTGTACGCCGTGCGGCGCCGCGTCAACGGCTGAGGACCTCCGTGCTCCACCTCGCACTGCACGTGGGCCCCGCCGTGCCCGGTTCCTCCCGGACGCGGCGGGGCTTGTGGTCGTTCCTGCTGCGCCGCGAGCGGTCGGCCGCGCAGGCCCCGCCCGCGCCGGCGGAGCCCTACCCGCACGGGTACACGTACGGTCACGGCCGCGGCCACGTCCGCGAAGACGGTGGGCCCGAGCCCACCGTGACCGAGCTCTACCACGCCCACCGGCTGCGCATGGTCCGGCTGGCCGTGCTGCTCGTGGACGACCTGGGAACCGCCGAGGACGTGGTGCAGGACGCCTTCACCGCGCTCTACCGGCGCCACGGGGAACGGATCACGGAGGTGGACAACGCGCTGGGCTACCTGCGCACCGCCGTGGTCAACACCGCGCGCTCCGTGCTGCGCCGCCGGCGGACCGCCCGCGCGTGGATTCCGCCGACGCCGGCGGACGTACCGTCGGCCGAGGCCTCGGTGGTCCTCGACGAGGCACACCGCGAAGTGCTCGCCGCGCTGGGCCGGCTGACGGCCCGACGGCGGGAGGTACTGGTGCTGCGCTACTGGGCCGACCTGAGCGAGGCGGAGATCGCCGAGACGCTGGGGATCAGCCGGGGCGCGGTCAAGTCGAACGCGAGCCGCGGCCTGGACGCGCTGGAACGGATTCTGGAGGGTCGGATATGAGGCGTGGGGAGGAGGGGCCGGCGGGCGTCCCTGCGGAGGGATCGCCCGAGCGCCCCGTCGAGTTCCGGCTGCGGCAGGCCCTGGACGCCCGCGCGGCCGGGATCACCGTGCGCGAGTTGCGTCCGGCACAACCGCCGGGCCCGGGCGTACGGGTCCTGCCCTGGGCGCGGCTGCGACAGCGGGGCTTCGCGCTGCCGCTGGCGGGGCTGGCCGCGGCGGCCGCCGCCGTGGTCGGGTACGCCGTGCTGGCGCCGGACCCGGACCAGGTCAGGCCCGTCCCGGCACCGCCGGCCGCGCCCCCGTCGCCTTCGCGGACCGCCGAGGACCGCACCCCGGCCCCGGATCCGAGCGCCCCGGCCCCTGCCCCGGCCCCGTCCGTTTCGCCCTCGCCTCCGGGCAGTCCGAAGCCCACGCCCAGCGGGTCGGCCTACGGCGGGCCGCAGCCGAGCACGGCCCCGGCCGCACCCTCACGCTCCGCCACCCCGTCGGCGGTCGTCTCCGTACCACCCCCGACCGGGCCACCGGCCCCGCGCTAGGCCGTCTCGCGGGCGCCGGCGGTTACGCGGTGGGCGTCGGCGTGTTCTTCACGGCGGCCACCAGGGGCGCGAGTTCGGGCTTCTTCGCGGCCTCGTCCAGGGCCTCGCGCAGGGCCGTGTCGTTGGTGGGCCGGGCCTCGGCCAGGAGGGCCAGGCCGGCCGGGCTGACGTCGGTGTAGATGCCGCGGCGGTCGGTCGCGCAGAGGTACCGGTTCAGCAGTCCGCGGTCCTCCAGGCGGCTGACCAGGCGGGTCGTCGCGCTCTGGCTGAGCACCACCGAGTCCGCGACCTGGTGCATCCGCAGGTGGCCGCCGACGCCGTCGTGCTGACGGCTGAGCACGTCGAGCAGGGAGTACTCGCGCACGCTCAGCCCGTGTGCCGCCTGGAGCGCGCGCTCGATGTGCGTCTCGATCCGTCCGTGCAGGAGGGAGAGGGCGCACCAGCCCTGGGAGAGGGCGGTGAGTGCGCTGTCCGTGGCCGTCATGGGCTCCTCCTCGAAGGCGTGTGCCTCCAGAATAGGCCACGCGTGCAATAGCCCGCGCTTGCAAATATCCCGCGTCTGCAATTAATGTGGACGCAGGCAAACCGCTGCGGCAAGCAATCCGTCGGTCGACCGGCCCGCCCGCCGGATACGGCAGCCGCCGTCCGCCAGTCGTCCGGCTTCCCCGCGGCAGCCGCCGCCACTCCGCACGAGGCGCGACCGGCGCCGGCCGCGCGGCACACGCAACCTCCCTGAAGGGCAACCCCCTCATGCCTCTCGCACTCCTCGCCCTCGCCATCGGAGCCTTCGGGATCGGCACCACCGAATTCGTGATCATGGGCCTGCTCCCCGAAGTCGCCGGTACCTACGGCGTCTCGATCCCCACCGCCGGCTTCCTGGTCACCGGCTACGCCCTCGGCGTGCTCCTCGGCGCCCCGCTGATGACCGTCCTCGGCACCCGCGTCCCCCGCAAGCGGATGCTGATGCTGCTCATGGGCCTGTTCGTCGTGGGCAACGTGCTCTCCGCCCTCGCCCCCGCCTTCGGCGTCATGCTCGCCGGACGCGTCGTCGCCTCCCTCGCCCACGGAGCCTTCTTCGGCATCGGCGCGGTCGTCGCCGCCGAGCTCGTCGCCCCCGAGAGGAAGGCCGGAGCCATCGCCATGATGTTCACCGGCCTCACCGTGGCCAACGTCGTCGGCGTTCCGCTCGGCACCCTGGTCGGACAGCACCTCGGCTGGCGGGTCACCTTCCTGATCGTCGCCTCGCTCGGCGTCCTCGGCCTGATCGGCATCGCGCGGCTCGTCCCCGACCTGCCCCGGCCCGAGGGCGTGCGGATCCGCCACGAGCTGGCTGCCTTCCGCAACGCGCAGGTGCTCCTGGCCATGGGGATGACCGTCCTCGGCTTCGGCGGAGTCTTCGCCGCCATCACCTACATCACCCCGATGATGACCAACGTCGCCGGTTTCGCCGACACCTCCGTCTCCTGGCTGCTCGTCCTCCTCGGCCTCGGCATGGTCGTGGGCAACCTCGTCGGCGGCCGGTTCGCCGACCGTGCGCTGATGCCGATGCTGTACGTGTCCCTGGGCGCGCTGGCGGTGGTCCTGGCGGCGTTCACCCTCACCGCCCACACCAAGGCCGGGGCCGCCGTCACCGTCCTCCTCATCGGAGCCCTCGGCTTCGCGACCGTGCCGCCGCTGCAGAAGCGGGTGCTCGACCAGGCCGCCGGAGCCCCCACCCTGGCCTCGGCCGTCAACATCGGCGCCTTCAACCTCGGCAACGCGCTCGCCGCCTGGCTCGGCGGCCTCGTCCTCTCCGCCGGGCTCGGCTGGACCGCCCCGAACTGGGTCGGCGCGGCGCTCGCCGCCTCCGCCCTGGTCCTCGCCCTCGTCTCCGGAGCGCTGGAACGGCGTACGGCGGAGCGCGGCGACGCCGGCCGGATCGTCGCGGCCGGCGCCCCGGCGGCGGCGGCCGTCCCCGCCCACCACTGATCGCGACCGGCCTTCGCCGGTCCCCACCGATCCCCGCCGACCCGCCCCACCACCAGCACCCGGGGCGCGCCGCGTCGCCCCCCACCCCCGTAGGAGAACCGCATGTCCGCCCCCACCCCCTCCCGTACCGCCGTAGCCCCCCTGACCACCGCGGACGCCGAGGCGCTCGTCGTCGCCGCCACGGCCGCGGCCGATGCCGCCGGGGTCGCCGTCAGCGTCTCCGTCCTCGACGCGGGCGGGCACCCGCTGGCCTTCCGGCGCGACGACCGGGCCGTCCTGATCTCCGGCGAGACCAGCACCCGCAAGGCCTTCACCGCGCTCCAGCTGGACGCCCCGACCGCTGACCTGGTCGACGCCGTCCAGCCCGGCGGGCCGTTCCACACCCTGCCCACCGCCCTCGACCGCCCGCTGCTGTTCATCGCCGGCGGACTGCCCGTGCGCCGCGAGGGCAGGCTCGTCGGAGCGATCGGCGTCGGCGGCGGAGCACCCGCCCAGGACCACGGCTTCGCCGAGGCCGCGCTCGCCGTCCTGGCCTGAGCCTCCCCGGGTCGCGCGCCCGTGTCCCCCGTGCCACGTTGGTACGGGGGACACGGGTGCATGATGCGGCAGACGAAGCGGTACACGCGGAGCCACGTCATCGCGACGGCCACCGTCGCCGCGCTGGTCTCCCTTGCCGTCCCTGCCTGCACGGACGGCTCGGCCGCCCCCTCCGACGCCCGGGCCCCGACGGCCCCGACGTCGGCGGCCCCCTCCACGGGCGGTCCGGCGGTCCCGTCCCCAGCAACCTCGCCGAAGTCCTCCCAGCCGCTGTCCGCCGCCCCGCGCACCATCCCGGCCGTACGGGAACACGTGCCGGCCGCGGGCCCCGGCTGGCGGCCCACCCCCGGGGCGCGGGTCGTCGTACCGCCGGCCGACAGGGCGGCCCTGTCCGACGAGGGGAAGCTGCTGGCCGGTGAACTGCGCATGGGGTTCGCCGAGGCGGCCGCGCCGGGTCCCGGAGACGTTCAACTCGCCCTGGGCGGCGCGAAGTCGGGCGCTCCGGAGTCCTACACGCTCACCGTGGGCGACGGGCGGGTCCGCATCAGCGGACCCGACGAGGCGGGGGTCTTCTACGGCACCCGCACCCTCAAGCAGGAGGTCGGCGGGGGCGGTCCGGCACCGGAGGGCATCGTGCGCGACGCCCCGGCCAAACCGCAGCGCGGCCTCAACCTCGACATCGCCCGCAAGTACTTCGCGCCGGACTGGATCGAGGCCCGGCTGCGCGAGATGGCCGACCTGAAGCTGAACCAGCTGGGCCTGCACTTCTCCGACGACCAGGCCTTCCGGATCGAGTCCGACACCCACCCCGAGATCGTCTCCACCCCGCACCTGACCAAGGCCCAGGTCCGCCGGATCACGGCGCTCGCCGCGAGCCTGCACATCGCGGTCGTTCCCGAGATCGACTCGCCCGGACACCTCGGCGCGGTCCTGCGCGCCCACCCGGGCTTGCAGTTGTCCGACGTACAGGGCCGGGTGGTCAAGGGAGCGGTGGACATCGCGGACCCGGCGGCGGCCGAGCTCGTGGACGAACTCCTGCGGGAATACCTGCCGTTGTTCCCCGGCTCGGTCTGGAACCTGGGCGCCGACGAATACCAGGCGCTGGTCTACCGCGACCCGCAGGCCTCCTTCCCGCAGCTCGCGGCCGCGGCCCGGCAGCGCTACGGGCCCACCGGCAGGGTCCAGGACCTGGCGACGGGCTGGCTGAACGACCGTGCGGCCGTGGTCCGTTCGGCGGGCCGGGCGCCGGCGGCGTGGAACGACGGCTTCTTCACCGGCGGAGCCGTCCAGCCCGCCAAGGACATCCAGGTGGAGTACTGGACGGGCAAGGAGGGCGGCGCCCGGCCGCCGCTGGAGTACCTGCGCGAGGGCCGCGACGTGGTCAACCTCAACGACGAGTACCTCTACTACGTGCTGGGGGAGCCGAACCAGTTCACCTACCCCACCGGTCGGCGGATCTACGAGCAGTGGACCCCGCTCGTGCTGAGGGGTACCGCGGCCGTTCCCGAGCGGTACGCCGACCGGATCCTGGGCGCCCGCCTCGCGGTCTGGTGCGACCTGGCCGGGTCCCAGACCCAGGCCCAGGTGGCGGCCGGCATCCGGCTCCCGCTGGCGGCCCTGTCCCAGAAGGTCTGGGACTCCCGCCCGCCGGCCCTCGACTGGCCGGCCTTCAAGGCCCTGGCCGACCGCCTGTAGCCCGGCCCCCGCCGCCCGGCTGTCCGTCCGCCCGGCTGCCCGTCGGAACCCGGCTGCCCTGCCGCCCGCCACCGACGCGCTGCGAAATCCACTGGCCGCGCCCGGGGCCGTGTTGCTTGGATGCCGCCATGACCAGTGAGCTGCTGCCCTCGCCCGAAGGCTACGAGATCTCCACCGACCCCGCCCGGCTCGACAGGGCGCTGATCCACCGGTGGCTGTCCGAGGACGCCTACTGGGCGATCGGGAGGAGCCGCGACAAGCAGGAGTCCGCCATCGAGGGATCGCTCAACTACGGTGTCTACGAGGCAGGTTCCGGCGTTCAGGTCGCCTACGCCCGCGTCGTCACCGACCGGACCACCTTCGCCTGGCTCTGCGACGTGTACGTGGTCGGGGGCGCGCGGGGCAAGGGGCTCGGCACGGCCCTGGCGGGGGCGGTGCGCGACCACCTCGCCCCGTACGGGCTGCGGCGGATCATGCTGGCGACGGGGGACGCCCACGGGGTCTACGCCAAGGTCGGCTTCGCACCGCTCGCGACGCCGGAGGACTGGATGGTCCTCGCCCTCTAGGGGGTGTCTACCAGATGGAGTTGACCCACTCCGGGTGGTCGATGAACGGGTTCCGGTTGTGCTGGTAGGTGTCGTATATGACCTGGTTGCGGCGCTGCTCGAAGGCGTCCGGCGGGTCCTGCTGGTTCCACTGCTTGAGCAGGCTGATCCGGCCGAAGAGGGGCGCCGTACCGTTGTTGACCTTGTCGTTCATCTCCAGGTCGGCGAAGCCGTCGCCGCCGTCGTAGCGCACGGCCATGTAGAGCAGCATGCGGGCGACGTCGCCCTTGACCGCGTTGCGCGGTTCGAAGGAGTCGGAGTCGGTGAAGCTGCCGAGGGCCTCGGCCACCGGGCTGCCGCCCATGTCGAAGTCCTTGTTCCCGCGGGTGCTGTTGACGGTCACGTCCTCGGGCCGGAGGTGGTGCAGGTCGGTCCCCGGCCCGGTGGCGGTGCCGAAGTCCCCGTGGCTCTTGGCCCAGACGTGTTCGCGGTTCCAGTCGTTGACGCCGCCGCCGTTGGTGGACTTGGACTGGGAGCGGCCCGAGTAGACCAGGATGACGTTGTTGGGGTTCGCGGGGTCCTGGTCCGTGACCTTCAGCGCGTTCCACACGCCGTCGTACGTCACCTTGGACTGGTTCTTGATGATGTCGTGGAGCGCCGTCTTGAGCGCGGCACCGGTCTTGCCCTCGGCGGCGGCGTAGTACGCGTCCACGGCAGCGGTCGAGGAGGTGGCCGAGGAGGCGGTCGAGGAGGCCGGAGCCGCGGGCGCCGCGGGCGCGGCCACCGCCCGCTGTCCGGCCGTGGCCGAGGAGGGAAGCAGCAGCAGCGAGGCCGCCGCGAGGCCGGCCGCCCAGGGAGTCAGGCGCGAGATTCTCTTCACGTGGGGGTACCTCTCCACACGCACCGCTCCCGCCCGGGGATGTGGCGGGGCATCAGGTGGCAGAGCGAGGCTCACATTGTCATGTGCCCTACAGGTAAAAACCATGTGTCGGGAGCGGGATTTTCTACGCGCGTCGTTCGGGTGGTTTGGCTCGGGAATCCCTTGGCAGAACCCAGTGGTGCGGGCACGGTTGCGGGGGCCACACCGTGAACAGCCCTACCAGGAGCAGCCCATGGCAGTGAAGATCCTCATCGTGACCGGCGACGCGGCGGAGTCGCTGGAGGTCCTCTACCCCTACCAGCGCCTCCGCGAGGAGGGGTACGAGGTCCACATCGCGGCCCCGGCGGTCAAGAAGCTCCGGTTCGTCGTACACGACTTCGAGGACGGCTTCGACACCTACACCGAGAAGCCGGGTTACACCTGGCCCGCCGACATCGCCTTCGCCGACGTCGACCCGGCGCAGTACGCGGGGCTGGTCGTGCCCGGCGGCCGCGCCCCCGAGTACCTGCGCAACGACCCCGAAGTGCGGCGGATCCTGGCCGCCTTCGCCGGTGACGACAAGCCGATCGCCCAGATCTGCCACGGCCCGCTGATCACCGCCGCGGCGGGCGCCCTGGACGGCCGCCGGGTCACGGCCTATCCGGCCCTGGAGCTGGACATGAAGGCGGCCGGCGCCGAGTTCGAGGACTCCGAGGCGGTGGTCGACGGCACGCTGGTGTCGGCCCGCGCGTGGCCCGACCACTCGGCCTGGATGAGGGAGTTCCTGACCGTACTGCGCGGAAAGGCGCCGCTGGCGTAGGCCCCGCGCGCGGGGTCCGGCCCACGGCCGGCCCCGCGCCCCGCACCGTGAAGGCGGGGAGGGGGAGGCTCCCCATTCCCTTGTGGAGATCCGGCCCGGGGGCTGCCGGGAAGCGATCGCTGTGTTGAGGTTGGTGGGTCAACAGCGTTCGTTCTCAGGCCAGTTGAGAGGGTCGATCATGACTGGAAACTTGGACCGGCGAAGTTTCATCGGCGCGGCGGCGGCCCTCGGGGGCGTCGCCCTCGTCGGAGCGGGGACGGCCCCCGCACAGGCCGCGACCACCCGCCCGCCACGGCCCGAGACGATCCCCACCCCGGCGGGCTTCCAGCCCGAGGGGATCGCCGTCTCCGCGCGCGGTACGGCGTACACGGGCTCCCTGCTCGACGGCTCGATCTACCGCTTCGACCTCGCCACCGGAGCCGGCCGGATCATCACCCGCGGCCAGGGACCGGCCTCGGTCGGCCTCAAGCTCGACACCCACGGCCGGCTGCTCGTCGCGGGCGGCGCGAGCGGGCAGATCCGCGTGATCGACTCCGGTGACGGGCGGATTCTGGCCACTCACCAGGCCGCGACCGGCATCGCCTTCGTCAACGACGCGGTCGTCGGCTGCGGAGGCTCCTGGTTCACCGACTCCTTCAACGACGTCCTGTACTTCCTGCCCGAAGGCGGCCGGGAGCGGCCGCGCACGGTGGCCCTCGGCGGCGAGTGGCCCGCCACCAAGCCCGGAGGCGAGGAGTGGGGGGCCAACGGGATCGAGCGGACCCCGGACGGCCGGGCGCTGCTGATCGTGCACGACATGGCCGCGGGCCTGTTCCGCGTGGACCCCGCCACCGGCGCCGCCACCCGCACCCGGCTCGACGGCGGGGGCGTCAGCTACGGCGACGGGCTCGTGGTCCACGGGCGCACGCTGTACGTCGTACGCAATTGGGCCCAGGCGGTGGACGTCTTCACCCTGACCGCGGACGGCCGGCGGGGCCGGTTCGTGAAGCAGATCGCCGACCCGCGCTTCCACACCCCGACCACCGCCGCCGTCCACGGCGACCGGCTCTACGTGGTCAACGCGGCCTTCGACGACGACTGGTCGGACCCGGCCACCGCCTCGGAGGTCGTCAGCTGCCCGTCGTGACGGCGGGGGCCGGCTCGTACTTGTAGTTGTCGCCGAAGTTCTTCTTCACGGCCGTCTCCCAGGAGCCGTCCGCGACCATCTTGCGCAGCGCCTCGTTGACCTTGCGCTGGAGCTCGGTGTTGCCCTTCTTCATTCCGATCCCGTAGTTCTCGCTGCTCATGCTCAGCCCGACCAGCCGGAACTTGCCCTCGTTGCCCTTGCGGGCGGTGTACCCGGCCAGGATGGAATTGTCCGTGGTCATGGCGTCGACCAGGTTGTCCTTGAGGGCGACGAGGCACTCGGAGTAGCCGCCGAGCTCCAGGAGGCTGGCCTTGGGGGCCAGGTTCTTCTTGATGTTCTCCGCCGAGGTCGAGCCGGTGACGGAACACAGCCGCTTGCCGTTGAGGTCCTCGGCCCGGTTGATGGTGGTGTCGTCGGCGCGGACCATCAGGTCCTGGTGCGCGAGGAAGTACGGGCCGGCGAAGTCGACCTTCTCCTTGCGCTTGTCGTTGATCGAGTAGCTGGCCGCGACGAACTGGACCTCGTTGTACTGGATCAGCAGCTCGCGGTCGTTGCTGTAGACCTGCTTGAAGGTGATGTGGCCCGGCTTGTAGCCGAGCTCCTTCGCGATGTACGTCGCCACGTCCACGTCGAAGCCGGTGAAGGTCCCGTCGGGCTCGCGCATGCCGACGCCCGGCTGGTCGAACTTGATGCCGATGGCGAGGTTCCCCTCGGGCCCGTCGTCACCACCGCATCCGGACGCGGTCAGGACGAGACCGATCGCCGCGACGACCGCGCCGGTCTTGGGAACCTTCATGTTGCACTCTTTCCTCGGGTACGCGGGAACCGCGGGGGTGGGCGGACGCGTATACGAGGAAGCTAGGAAATCGCCGGGCACAGTGTCACGGCATCTGAGCAAAGCTTGAGGGTCACGATCCGGTCCGGCCGCAGATCCTGCGGCTGATCCGGGTCCGTACAGGAGGGGAGGCGGTCGCGTGGCCGAGGGCGGGGCAAGGGTCGAGGGGAACACGCTGCTGTTGGGCGAGGGGGTGCGGGTCCGCTTCATGCGGACGCTGCGGCTGCCGGAGTCGGGCACGCACAATCTGCCCCCGGGGCTCGGAGAGTTTCCGCTGCGGCGGGTGGAGGACCATCCGGACACGGTGCCCCCGGAGTGGCTCGCCAAGGGCGGGGTGATGCTCCCGGTCCACCTGCGCGAGGCGATGTGGCTCGCATTCGGCGGGACCACGCAGCCCACCGCGCTCCAGGTGGGCGTGGGCAAGGTGTGCGCCGTCTCCGGTGAGCGGTGGACGGGCAAGCTCGGGCGGCGTCCGCAGAACTACGTCGTACTGCCCCGCCAGCCGTGGCTGGACGGGATCAATTCGGGCAAGGGCACGGTGCGCCAGTTCGTGGCCGTCCCGCTCGGACTCGGGGCCACCGTGGAGGGCCAGGTCACCGGGGAGGAGACGACGGGCGGCGTCCAGCTGCAGGCGTTCCCGCTCGGCGCGAAGGCGCTGGCGCGGTGGCGGGAGGAGGAGCGGGCGCGCCTGTCCCTGCCCCGCCAGGGCGGTGGCCCGTACGGGGGCCCGCAGCCGCCCGGCTTCGCGGGCGGCGGCTACGGGGCGGCTCCGGCGATGGCGATGCCGGCCCCCGGCGGGCTGCCGGGCGGACCTCCCGGAGCGCCTCCGGCCTCGTCCGCGGGACCCTTGCGGCGCTCCGCGCCGGCCCCGGCTCCCGCGATGGGGCTCGGCGTCGGCGGGTCCATGCACCAGGAGGTGTACCGCGACGACCGGAAGCGGGGCGACTGGGCGGCCGAGCCGTCCGCGCGGATCTTCGTCCACCTGGTCACCCCGCCCGCATGGCGGCGGATCACCGGGGAGGAGGCGCCGCCCTCGCCGGTGGACCGGGCCGCCTACACCAAGGCCGGGCTGCCGTGGTTCGACTACTACGACGAGACCGCCGACGACCTGGCCCCCTCCGGCGTCCTGGGCGGGGTCGAGCCGGTGGGCGAGTGGCTCGGCGACGACGACTCCCCGTGGACCGAACCGGCCCCCGGGCAGGTCAAGCCCCTGGGGAAGTCCCCCCGGCCGGGGAAGCCCGTACAGGACGGTGACTGGTAGGACCTTGAGGCGGGTGGCCGGTGGAGGCCGCCCGCCTCCGGTGGACTGGCCGGGAACGTACGGCCGTTCGGAACCGGCGGACCGGCCCGTGACAGCATGGGAGGGCAACACACGCCAAGCGGAGGGGGAGTTCGGTGAGCGGAGTACGCAAGGGCCTGGCCAAGGTGGAGATCGCGCTGCGGTGGGATCCCAGCCCGGCCGGTCGGCCCGTCCACGACCTCGACATAGTCGCCGGGGTCTACGCCGCCGCCGACCCGTACGGGGAGCCCGTCCACCTCGTGCACTTCGGCAGCCGTTCCCCCGACGGCACCATCACGCTGGACCGGGACAGCCGGACCGGGCAGGGCTTCGGTTTCGACGAGGTGATGACCTTCGAGCTGAACCGGATCTCCTCGGAGCTGTCCCGCGTCGTCGTGGGGATCGTGATCCAGCGGACGGGCGACGGCCCGGCGCTGACCTTCGCCGACGTGGCGGGGGCCGGGCTGCGGATCAGGGAGGGCTACACCGATCTCGCCGTGGACGACTTCGCGGCCGTCGCGGCCTCGTCCGCGGCCACGGTCGCGGAGTTCACCCGCGATTCCGCGGGCGTCTGGTCGCTGGACCCGGCCGTACGGGGCTTCGACGCGGACCCGGAGGAGTTCGCCCGGGTCATGGGCGCCGCGCGGGTCTGAATCACCGCACCGGCGGGCCCGGCGCGTGCGGCCGGCCGGGGGAGCGGGTCCGGCCCGGTGAGCGGGGCCGGTCCCCGCGCGGAGCGGGGGGGGGGGTGGGCCGGGGGGGGCTGTCCGGCCCCCCGGCGGGGGGGGGGTATGGTGTTGTAACAAC
>NZ_JBSGXB010000204.1:0-13855 GCF_053609185.1 Streptomyces sp. NPDC054956
CGGGCTCGTGCCTTGCGACCACCGGTACCTCGAGGCCGCCGCCCGGCGGCTCGTCCGGGCGCCCCGCCTCGTGCAGCCCCTGCTCTGCGCCTGGTTCCGCGACGAGCGGCGGCTGCTCGGACGCCCGGGGGCCACCGTCGCCACCGCCGCGCAGGCGCTGCTGCACACCCACCGGCGGTACGCCGTCGACGACCTCGTCGAGGCGCTCGTCACCGCCGCGCACCCCCGGGCCGACGAGCTGCTCGCCGTGCTCGCCGAGGACGAGCCCTCCGCGCTCTGCCGGGCCGTGGACCGCTGGGCCCACGACGCCCGGCCCGGGCGGCGGGTCGCGGCCGCCGCCCACGGGCCGGCCACCGCCGCGCACGTGCGGACCCCCGCCGACCGCGAGCTGCTGCGCTACGCCGCGCAGACCCTGCTCGCCCGCCCCGACGACGCCTCCCTGCACGGCAGCGCGCTGGACATCCTGCTCCGCGATCCCCAGGTCCGGGCCCGCTACCTGCCCGACGCCCTCGCCTGCTTCCGCGACCCCGGGCACGGTGCGCGGCTGCCCGCCTCGGCGCTGGTCGCGGCGCTGCCCGTGCTGCCCGACCCGGACGCGGTGTTCGACGCCCTGCGGGACCGGGCCGACGGGGAGGTGGTGCGCGCCCTGGCCGCGCTGACGACGCCGGGGCTGGCGCGGCGCGCGGGAGACCTCGTACGGGAGCACCTCGCGCGCCACCCGCAGGACGCCGCGCACGCCGCCGAGTTCGTGGACCGCAGGCTCGAACAGGGGCCGGTCGCCGCCCCCGTGCTCCGCCCGCTCGTGCTGGAGCTGCTGCGCTCCGGCCCGCCGCCGGTACGGGCCGCGCTGGCCGCCGTACTGGCCGCGCCGGGCACGGAGCCCTCGTACGCGCTCCGGGGCGAGCTGGCCGACGTACTGCTGCGCGAGGAGCCCGACCCCGGGGTGCTCGACGCGTTCCTCGGCGCGCTGGCCGCGGGGACGGCCGGGCGGCCGCGGGAGCGTACGCGGCAGTTGCTGCGGCGCACCGGCCGGCAGCTGCTGCGGGTACCGGGCGGACCGGCGGTGTTCGAGCGGCGCACGGTCGAGCTGGCGCGGGCCGAGCCGGTCTTCGGAGCGCTCGTCGCCCGCTGGCTGGAGGGGGCGCCGCAGGAGGCGGCGGCGCTGCTGGGGCCGAGCGCGCGCCGGACGGTGGAGACCCTCGGTCACAGCGCGTCCCGCCCGGCCGACGCCGATGACGGTCCCCGGCCGGTGGCATGGCAGTCTTAGACCTGCAATCGGCAATCAGTACAGGGCCTACACGGTTCGGGCGAGGAGAGCGGTCACAGTGCAGCGCTGGCGTGGCTTGGAGGACATCCCCCAGGACTGGGGACGCAGCGTCGTCACCATCGGCTCCTACGACGGTGTCCACCGGGGTCATCAGCTGATCATCGGACGGGCCGTCGCCAAGGCGCGCGAGCTCGGCGTCCCCTCCGTCGTCGTCACCTTCAGCCCGCACCCGAGCGAGGTCGTCCGCCCCGGCAGCCACCCGCCGATCCTGGCCCCGTACGACCGGCGCGCCGAGCTGATGGCCGGGCTGGGCGTCGACGCGCTGCTGATCCTTCCCTTCACGGCGGAGTTCTCGCAGCTGTCCCCGGCCGAGTTCATCGTGAAGGTGCTCGCCGACAAGCTGCACGCGTGCGCGGTCATCGAGGGGCCGAACTTCCGCTTCGGCCACAAGGCCGCCGGCAACGTCGACTTCCTGCGCGAGCTGGGCGCCACCTACGACTACGAGGTCGAGGTCGTCGACCTGGTGGAGCGCGGCGAGGCGGGCGGCGGAGTGCCGTTCTCCTCGACGCTCGCGCGGGCGCTCGTGGCGCAGGGGGACATGGAGGGCGCGGCCGAGATCCTGGGCCGGCCGCACCGGGTCGAGGGCGTCGTGGTGCGCGGTGCGCAGCGCGGGCGCGAGCTCGGCTACCCGACGGCGAACGTCGAGACGCAGCCGCACACCGCGATCCCGGCGGACGGGGTGTACGCGGGCTGGCTGACGGCGGACGGCGAGCGGATGCCGGCGGCGATCTCGGTGGGGACGAACCTGCAGTTCGACGCCACCGAGCGGACCGTGGAGGCGTACGCCATCGACCGGGTCGGGCTGGACCTGTACGGCATGCACGTGACCGTCGACTTCCTCGCCTACGTGCGCGGGATGGCGAAGTTCGCGTCGCTGGACGGGCTGCTGGAGGCGATCGCGGACGACGTGAAGCGCTCGCGCGTACTGATCGACGCGTACGACGCCGAGGCGCGCGGAGCGAACTGAGCAGGCGGGACGCGCGGGACCGCGGGACCCGCCGCGCACACTGAACGCGGTGAACGGGCGAGGGCCCGTACCGGTCTGGATTCCAGGCCGGTACGGGCCCTCGTGCGTTCGGGGGCGCGTCAGCCGAGGCGCGGGTCGCGCGGGGGCTGGGGTGCCTGCGGCTGGGGCTGCTGCGGCTGCGGCGCCGCGGGCTGCGGCGGCTGCTGGTGCCAGGACTGGCCGGGCGTCGGGTAGGGCTGCGGGGGCTGGTTGTAGGCCGGCTGGGGCTGCGGGGGCTGGGTGTAGGGCTGGCCGGGCCGGGCGTGCTGCGGTTGCTGCGGCGGCACGCCCCACGAGGAGGCGGACGCCTGCTGCTGCGCGCGCCGGAAGTCCTCGGCGACCAGGGCGGAGAGGTTGAAGTAGGCCTCGCGCGTCTTGGGCTTCATGAGGTCGAGGTCGACCTCGGCGCCGGCCGCGAGGTGGTCGTCGAACGGGACCACGACGACCCCGCGGCAGCGGGTCTCGAAGTGCTGCACGATGTCCTCGACCTTGATCATCTTGGCGGTCTCGCGAACCCCTGAGATCACGGTGAGGGAGCGCGAGACGAGGTCGGCGTACCCGTTGGCCGTGAGCCAGTCGAGGGTGGTGCTGGCGCTGCTCGCGCCGTCCACGGAGGGCGTGGAGATGATGATCAGCTGATCGGCCAGGTCCAGGACCCCGCGCATCGCGGAGTAGAGGAGGCCGGTGCCCGAGTCGGTGAGGATGATCGGGTACTGGCGGCCGAGCGTCTCGATGACGCGGCGGTAGTCCTCGTCGTTGAAGGTCGTCGAGACGGCCGGGTCGACGTCGTTGGCGATGATCTCCAGACCGGAGGGGGCCTGGGAGGTGAACCGCCTGATGTCCATGTAGGAGTTCAGGTACGGGATCGCCTGGACCAGGTCCCGGATCGTGGCCCCGGTCTCGCGGCGCACGCGGCGGCCGAGGGTGCCGGCGTCGGGGTTCGCGTCGATGGCCAGGATCTTGTCCTGGCGCTCGGTGGCGAGGGTGGCGCCGAGCGCGGTGGTGGTCGTGGTCTTGCCGACGCCGCCCTTGAGACTGATCACGGCGATGCGGTAGCAGGACATGACCGGCGTCCGGATCAGCTCCAGCTTGCGCTGCCGCTCCGCCTCGGCCGCCTTCCCGCCGAAGCGGAAGAGGCCGCCGCCGGAAGGGCCGGTGCCGCTCTTGGCCTTCTGCTTGCCGCGCAGCAGACGGTCCGAGGACAGCTCGACGGCGGCGGTGTACCCGAGCGGGGCGCCGCCGGCGGGCTGGCCGGGGGAGTAGCGGGGGTCGTGCCCGGGCTGGGGGCCCTGGGGACCCTGCGCCCACTGGCCGGCGGCGCGGGGATCGGCGTAGGGCCCCTGCGGGGCGGCGGGCTGCGGCGGCTGGGGCTGGGCGTACGGCTGCGCCTGCGGCGGGAACCCGTACCCGGCGGGCGGCTGCGGCTGCGGCTGCGTCTGCTGCGCGGCGGCCGGGGGAACCTCGTGGCCGGGCTGCGGGGCGGCGGCCGCGATGGGCGGGACCCCGTAACCGGCCTGCGGCCCGGTGGGCGTGGCGGGCGGGAACCCGTAGCCGACGGGTGGTTGCGGCTGCGGCTGCGGCTGCTGCGCGGTGGCCGGGGGGACCTCGTGGCCGGGCTGCGGGGCGGCGGCCGCGGCGGGCGGGAACCCGTAGCCGGCCTGCGGCTCGGCGGCCGTGGCGGGAGGGAATCCGTAACCCGCGGGCTGCTGCGACGGAGCGGTCGGGGGGACCGCATAGCCGGCCTGCGGTCCCGCAGTCGTGCCGGGCGGGAATCCATGACCGACCTGCGGCTCGGCCGCCGCGGCCGACGGGAACCCGTAAGCGGCGGGCTGCTGGGCGGCGTCCGGGGTGACCTGGTGGCCGGCCTGCGGTGCGGCGGCCGTGGTGGGCGGGAACCCGTAGCCGGCGGGCGGCTGCGGAGTGGTCGAGGGGACCCCGTGGCCGACCTGCGAGGCGGCGGGCGGGAAGCCGTAACCGGCCTGCGTCCCGGCCGAGGCAGGGAACTCCTGGGGCAGCGGCGGGAGTTCGGCGGCGGGTGCTGCGTCCTCGGGTGCTGCGTCCTCGGGCTCCGGGAGGGCATCGGCGGGGGAGTCCTGCGGCGGAGCCGTGGCTTCGGCCGGGTGTTCCGAGGGGGACGTCGGAACGTCCGTCCCCTCGGCCGGAGTCGGCATCCGCGCGGGCTCGGTGGCAGGGGCCCCGGACGCGTACCGCGCGGCCGAGTCGGCCGGAGCCGCGGTCGCGGCGTCGGCGGAACCAGCCACCCCCAGTCGCGTGTTCGGGTGCTCCGGTGCCGAAGGTGCGGGAACGGCGTCGGCCGGCTCCGACTGGGCGTACGGCGCGGCCGAATCGGTCGGGGCCGTAGACGCGGAGTCGGCGGACGTCGCGCCTTCCGGTGGGGTGTTCGGGTCCTCTGGCGCCGAGGCTGCGGGTGCGGTGTCGGCCGTGTCCGCGGGGATGCTGTCGGTCACGGGCGCAGAGGTGGCGTCGACGGAACTCGCCTCTCCCGACGGAGCGTTCGGGTACTCCGGTGTCGAAAGGGCGGGTACGGCGTTGTCCGAGTCCGAGTCCGAGTCCGAGTCCGAGCCTGACGGGGCGACCGGGGTCGCGGGTGCCGCGTCGGACGGTGACGCGGGATACCGCGGCGCGACGGCATCGGCCGAGGGTGACTCCGTGGCAGAGCCTGCGTAGGCCAGGGGCACCGCGTCGGCGATGGCCGACGGTGCGGCCGTGAGCGGCACCGGCGAGGCCGCGTCGGTGGGAGCCGAGTACGTCGAGGAGGCGGCGTCGGCCAGGGCCGGGTAAGGCGCGGAGGTCGCGTCGGCGGGGGCTGCAGCGGCCGGCGTCGCGTACGGGTCGGCCGTAGGGGCCGGTACCGCAGGGCCTTCGGCCGGGTACACCGGGGGTGCTGCATCGGCAGCTGCCGAGGGCGACTGCACGGCCGGGTCCGCGTACGGGGAGGCCGTAGCCGAGGGCGTTGCGTCGGCCGGCTCCGAAGGGGACTGCGCCGCGGGGCTCGGGTACGCCGAGGGGATCGCGTCGGCCGGCTCCGAGGAGGACGGAGAGGCCGGGTCCGCGTATGCCGAGGGGGTCGAGTCGGCAGGGGCCGACGGTGCGGACGGAAGCGGCATCGGCATGGAGGCCGCGTCGGCGGGGGCCGCGTTCGGGTCGGCCGTTGCCGTCGTGCCTGCGGCCGGGGGCGTTGCTACGGCGTCGGCCGAGGGAGACGGGGAGGCCGGGCTGGGGTGTACCGGGGGGATCGCGGAAGCTGCGTACCAGTCGGGCGCAGGGGCCGGCGTACCGGCGGCCGTGTACGCCGGGGGCGTCGCGTCGGCCGGCTCCGAGGGGGACTGCGCCGCGGCGCTCGGGTATGCCGAGGGGATCGAGGCGGCTCCGAACCGGTCGGCCGCAGGCGCCGGTGCCGGCGTACCCGCGGCCGTGTGCGCTGCGTCGGCCGGGGCCGAGGGGGACTGCGCGGCGGGGCTCGGGAAAGTCGAGGGGATCGAGGTGGCTGCGTACCTGTCGGCCGCAGGGGCTGCCGTCGTACCCGTACCCGTACCCGTACCCGCACCCGTGGCCGGGGGTGTTGCGCCGCCGGAGCCGGAGCCGGAGCCGGAGCCGGAGCCGGAGCCGGAGGCAGAGGCGGGCGCGCCGGTGTTGGCCGCGGCCGACTGGGCGGCGGGGCTCGGGTACAGCGGGGGGATCGAGGCGGCTGAGTACCTGTCGGCCGCAGGGGACGGTGTCGGCGCACCGGCGGCCGGGGGCGTCGCGTCGGCCGGAGCGGAGGGGGACTGTCCGGCCGGGCTCGGCTTCGCCGAAGGCGCCGCGTCGGCCCGGGGTCGCCGGGCGGACAGACCCGGGAACGGGGAAGGCGGCGTCGGGGGCGCGTACGGCCCCGGAGCGGGCGGGTTCGCCGGGCGGGCCGGGTCCTCCGCGGCCGTCGGGGACGCGGCGTAGGGCGCGTACGGCGCGTCGGGCACGGCGCGCAGGGTGGGCGGGGCGGTGGGCTCCGCCGGCCGGTGGGGTTCGAAGCCGCTGCCCTCGGGCAGGCCGGGGGCCGGGGTCGCGGCCGGGGTCGCGCCCTGCGTGTACCAGGCGGGCGGGGTGTAGTCGATGGTGAACTCGCCCGTCTGCTCGGGCTCCGCGTCGGACTGATCGTCCGTCGGGACGTCCCATGTCCCGCCGCGCCTCTCGTTCCGATCGCCGCTCACTGATCCTCCTGATCTGTCGAACACTGGTCCGGCGTCCCGCACCACGACACGACACGCCACGCCGACGTTCAGCCTAATCGCGCTCCGCGATCAGTATCCGCCGTCGGGCTGGCCGTCCCCGAAGCCTCCACCAGGGCCGGTCAACCGGACCCGGACCGTCCTCACTCCGTCCCCGAGGTGCCGTCACCCGGCCGCCGAGGTGCCGTCGTTCGATCCCGAGGGGCTGTCACGCGGCCGCGCGAGGTGCCGCCGTTCCGCCTGGACATCGCGGTTACCCGGCTGCCCGAGGTGCCGTCTTTCCGCCCGGGAGGTGTGGTTACCCGGCTGCCCGAGGTGCCGTTGTACGGCCTGCGAGGTGCGGATACCCGGCCACGCCAGGTGCCCGTCTTTCCACCCTCGAGGTGCGGTTACCCGGCTGCCCGCGGACCAGTCTTTCGCGCCCGCGCGGGGCCGTTACCCGGTCGCCGACGTTGCCGTCGTTCCGTCCCCGCGTTGCCGTTTCCCCACCCCCCCAAGGCGCTGTTACCCCGCCCCACCCTCGTTACCCGTCCCCGGCTTGGCGTCACCCGCCCCAGGCCGTCTCTTTCGGATCTTGCCGGGCCCGCGGCGTCTGGCACCGCACCTGGCCGCGTTGGAGGGGCGTCCGAGTACGTCCGTACACGAGACGCCCCTCCGCCTTGCCCTGCACGGCACCAGACGCCGCGGGCTCGGCCGACAGGATCCGAAGGAGACGGCCCAGAAGCCTCGTCATCCGGGCTCTGAGGCGTCGTGACCCGAACCGAGGTGTCGTGGCCCGGCCCAAGGCGCTGTCAGGCGCTCCCCATTACCCGTCGCGGACGTGACGCCCCGTCCCGCCCCGGAGCAGAGGCCCTTCCGCACAGACCCGCAACCCGCCGCCTCCCCCACGCGAGAGCCCGTCGCGGCGTCCCTCGTGTGGCTGAACCTCCCCGACTCCGTGTCTCCGGTGCTCCGGCGCCCTCCGCGTGACGGGACCCGCCCAACTCGGAGCCCCGCGTCCCCCGTGCGACTGACCTTCCGCCCCGGCGTCCCGCTGCCCCGGCGTCCCTCGTCCGGCTGAACCCCCGCCTCGGCTCCCCGGCACCGCCGGCGTCCCCCGTACGGCTGAACCCCCAACCCGACGCCCCACGGCCCCACGCGCCACCGACCCCGGTCAATCGATCCTCCGCGCCGCACCCAGCAGCCCCGTCTCCGTCTCCGTCGGCTGTGTCAGGACGAACCGGTGGTCGCGCCCCGCGCACCACAGCGTCACCCCGTCCCCCAGCGTCGGCAGTGACTCCGCGGCCCCCGCGGGCAGCCGCATCAGCTGGCCGATCTGGTCCGCCTCGTCCGGGGAGACCCGCTGGATGCCCACCAGTGAGGCGTTGCGGAGCAGTCGGGGGGCCGTCGGGCTCAGGTACGGGAGCAGGGTCAGGACCGACTGCCAGGGGCCCGCCGCCACGCGTCCACGCGGCGGGCGCATTCCGCAGTCGCGGATCACCAGGACGGGGCTGCCCGCCGACGCGCCCTGCGGCGGAACCCGGCCCACGTCGTGCGGCGTCACGCACTGCTGGCCGCCGCCCGCCGCCCGGGCGAGGTCCGACCAGACCTGGCCGCGCCCGGTCTCGACCGCCACCCGCGCCCCCGTGGCCGCCGCCCGCAGGGCCAGGACCTGGGCCGTCCACAGGCCGCCGATGAGGGTGACCTCGTACGGGGTGGGCCGGTTGACGCCGAGGACCGCCGGCCGGCCCTGTGCGTCCACGCCGATGACGACTCCGTCGTCCCCGACGGGCAGCGCCAGCGCGTCCAGGTCCGATGCCTGGACCACGTGCCGCTCCCTGCGCGGGCCCACCAGGCCGAAGCCGCCCCTCGCCCGGACCCTCATCGCGCTCCTCCCAGCGGCAGCGAGGCCAGCAGCCCCGGCACCTGCTCGCGGTCCAGGCGCACCAGCCCGGTCCTGACGCCGCGCGCCGTCCTCTCCAACGCCCCCCGGGCGGCGACCAGTTCCTCTTCGCTGCGCCCGGTGATCCGGACGTGCCCGGTCAGCGTGACCTCGTTCCGCGAGGCCGGGGTCAACGTCAGGCTGAAGTTCGTCGCCAGCGCGGGCAGCGAGGTCAGCAGCGCCACGAACTGCGGCAGCCCGGCCCCGGCGCCGCCCAGGCGCGGCCACCGGCCGATCCAGTACGTGGTGTGCCGGCGGTCGTCGCAGCGCCAGGTCCGCGAGGTCTCCTCGGTGCGCCGGCCCGTGGCCGCGGAGCGTCCCGCCTGGGTGATCGCCATCGGGTTCGCGCACGAGGAGGTCGCCAGCGCGCCCGTGAGTTCCTGCTCCGTCAGCACGGTCGCCCGGAACCCGGCCCCGGAGAGCCGGCTCGCCAGCTGGTCCGCGACCCGCACCAGACAGCGCTGCGCGCCCACCGGTCCGCCACCGCGCGCGGCGACCGCGCCGGGGCACAGCTCCGGATCGAGCTTGAGCGCGATCCAGGTGAGACGCACCGCCGGACTCCCCGTCAGAGCCTGCAGCGGGGCGTAGTTGCGCGCGGCCGTCGACCCGGTCGGCAGGTGCGGGGCCGGCGCCGGCTGGGTGTGCTGCACCAGCTGCGCGGACTCCAGCCGGATGCCGTCCACTTCGAGGACGTCCCGTACGAGGCCCAGGGGCAGCGGCCGGGTCCCCCGGTCGGGCCGCAGGGCGGTGGCGTCCATGTCGACCTGGACGACCGCGGTCAGGAACGTGCCGTCGCCGACCATGCCGACGGGCCGCCGGTCGCGCCCCCGTTCCCGCTCGCGCCCCCGCCCCTGTTCCCGCCCCCGCCCCTGTTCCCGACCCCGCCCCTGCTCCCGCCCCCGCTCGCTGAACGTGAGCGTGCGCAGCGCCGGATCGGCCTCGACGAGCGGGGCCAGCCCCGGCTCGGTGCCGGCCGGTACCACGGTGGCCGCGGCCCGGCGCCGGCGTGCCCGCAGGGCCAGCGTGCCGCCGATCCACTCGGGCAGGGAGCGCCCGCGCCGCCGTACGACCGCGAGCGGTACGAGGACCAGGGCGAGCACGCCGGCCGGGGCCAGCAGCAGGGGGTCCGCCACCCATGCGACCGGCAGGACGGCCGCGGCGACTTGGAGGAGTACGAGTTGTTGCAGTCGGAACGGCCTGAACCGTCCGGGGCCGGACTTCGGCTGCGGTGTCACCCCGGCGCGTGCGGGTTCCGCGCCCCCGGCCCGCGGCCTCGTGGCAGTGGTCATCACTCGCGCACCTCCCCTTTCGAGGGCTCGGACCGTGGGCTCCGGACGTTACGCGCGGCTGTCGGCCGCTCGCCCCCGGAGCCACCCGGAGCCTCCCCGAATCGTCCAACAGCCCTTGTTTCCACCGGGATCGGAAGGCCCTGAGGGGCTGCCACACCCTACCCGGCCCGCGCCTGCCCTCCGGTACGGGCATAGTGGGTGCCCGGTCGGACAATCGAGGCCCGGCGACCGCATCCGCGGACCGGGCCGTGCGGGGAGAAGCGGGCCGCCATGGCATCACGACGCGACGAGCTCAACGCGTACACATTTGCGAAGCGGCGTACGGTGGCCGCGTTCCTCCAGCCTTCCGCGACCGGGACCGAGGAGGGCGCGCCGCGGCCGCTGCGCGCGGTGGTTCCCGGTGCGGTGACGGCGGCGCTCGTCCTCGCGGCCTTCGGCGCCTGGGGCATGATCCGGCCGACGGCCCCGGCGGGGTGGGACACCCCCGGAGCCCAGGTCATCGTCGGCAAGCGGTCGACGACCCGGTACGTGGTCCTGACCACCAGGGTCGACGGCCAGGACCAGGCCCGGCTGCACCCGGTCCTCAACCTCGCCTCCGCCCGCCTCCTGCTCGACCCCGCCAAGGCAGATGTCGTCCAGGTCGACGACGAGGTGCTGGACACGGGCAAGCTGCCGCGCGGCCCCGTCATCGGCATCCCGTACGCCCCCGACCGGCTGCCCGCCCCCGAGGACGCGGCGAAGGCCAAGCGCTGGGCCGTCTGCCAGCAGCCCGGCGGCAACGGCCGGGGCGTGCAGACCGCCACCTTCGTCCTCGCCGACCGCGAGGCCGGGCTGACGGACGACGACCGCCGGCTCTCCGACTCCCAGGCGCTGTACGTCCGGAGCACCGGCGGGGCCGGGGAGCGGTACCTCGTCGACGCGGCGGGTACGAAGTACCGGTTCCCCGAGGGCACGGCCGAGGCGGGGACGATGACCACCGCCCTCGTCGGCACCGGCACCACCCCGCAGCCCGTCACCGAGGAGTGGCTGGCCACCCTGAACCCCGGCGACGACCTGGCCTTCCCGGCCCTGCCCGACGGCAGGGCCGGGACCCCCGCCGGGGTCGCGGGCCTGTCCGGCGCGGACGACAAGGTCGGCATGGTGCTCAAGGCCGAGACCGGTTCCGGCACGCAGCACTTCCTGGTCCTGCCCGGCCACGTGGCCCCCGTCTCCGGGTTCGTCGCCTGGCTGATGATCTCCTCGCCGGCGACCGACGGGCTCGACATGCACGGCAGGCCCCGCGAGGTCGACCTCCAGTCCATCGCCCCGGACCAGGTCCGCTTCAAGGGCGACGCGAAGTGGCCCGAGGCGAAGACCGAGCGGATCAACGAGGTACGCCCCGCGGGCACTCCCACCACCGCCCCCGCCACCGGCGCCGAGCTCGACCACGACCGAGACCGCGACCGAGACCGCGACCACGATCGCGACACCATCTGTTCCGTCCTCCGCTCCGTCGACGGCCGGGGCGACCGGACGCTGAGCACCTGGGCCGGCACCGGATTCCCGGTCGACATCACCGCCAGCGGTACGAGCGCCTACGTCACCCCGGGCACCGGCCTGCTCTACACCCAGGCGCAGGGCCGCCAGACCACCGCGGGCGGAGCCCTCTTCCTGGTCACCGACACCGGTCTGCGGTACGCCGTCCAGGCCAACGGGGACAGCGACGCCGCCCAGCCGTCGCCCGCGCGGTCCGGTGCCTCCGGCCGGCCGGCCACCGACGGCCGTCCCGTGCCGAGCCAGGCCCAGGCCCGCCTCGGCTACGGGGGAGTGGTTCCGGTGACGGTGCCCATCGTGTGGTCGGAGTTCCTCTCCAAGGGCCCGCGCCTGGACAGCAACGCCGCACGCCAGCCCCAGGGTTCCTGATGCGAGGCACCCCGAAGCCGGTCCCGAAGCCCACGCCGATGCCTGGCCCCAAACCAGCCCTCGCGGCGCTGCTCGCGGCCGCCGCCCTCGCGCTGGCCGCCGCGCCGCAGCCTTCGTACGAGGACGGGGCCAAGGGCACGGTCGCGACACAGGGCGTGCGCGAAGCCCCGTACGCCCTGCGGCTCGCCGGAGCCGGCGAGTGCACCTTCCCCATGAGGAAGCAGGTGGAGGAACGCCCCTGGGCGCTCCGGCGGCTGCTGCTCGACGAGCTCTGGGCGCAGACCAAGGGCCGGTCGAAGGACGGCAGGAGCGTCCGCGTCGCCGTCATCGACAGCGGCGTCGACCGGGTGAACCCCCAGCTGAGGGACGCCCTCGACCTCGGGGCCGGACGCGACTACCTCGACCCCGGGGGCGACGGCACCGACGACACCGCAGGCCACGGCACCAGGGTCGCCGGGCTGATCGCGGCCCGCCCGAAGCCCGGTACCGGCTTCGTCGGCCTCGCCCCCGAGGCCACGATCATCCCGATCCGGCAGAACGACGGCCGGGGCACCGGCGACACCGGGACCCTGAGCGAGGCCATCGACCACGCGGTGGCCAAGGGCGCGCAGGTCATCAACATCTCCCAGGACACCGACGCGCAGCTCACCCCGGACTCCGCGCTGGGCCGGGCGGTCGCGAGGGCCGTCGAGGCGGACGTCGTCGTCATCGCCGCGGCGGGCAACGACGGCCTGAGCGGAGAGAAGCGTCCCACTTACCCGGCCGCCTTCCCCGGCGTCCTGGCCGTGGGCTCCTCCGACCGCAACAACGAGCGCGCCGCCTTCTCCCAGCCGGGCTCCTTCATCGGGATCGCGGCTCCCGGCGTGGACATGGTCTCCACGGTCCCCGGTTTCGGGCAGTGCGTGGACAGCGGCACCAGCTTCTCCGCGCCCTACGTCGCCGGGGTCGCGGCCCTGGTGCGCGCCGAGCATCCGCGGTGGAGCGCGCGGGAGGTGGTCTGGCAGCTCCAGAACACCGCGGAGCGTTCCGTCAACGGACGCGACGACTATGTGGGTTGGGGCGTCGTCGACCCGGTCCGCGCGCTCACCCGGGATCGCGGGACGCCCGGGCCCCCCGTACCGGACCGGGGGCCGCCCCCGGCGGCGGCTCCCGACCCGGCCGCGATGCGCACGGGCGAGACGGCGCGGGAACGGGACCAGCGGCTCGGCACCTACGCACTGGGCATCGGCGGCGTACTCATCGCCGTGATCTCCGGCACCGCGAGGGTGGTCCGGGATGCCGGGAAGCGGCGACGTCGTTTGCAGTGAACGCCCCCACCCTCCCGGGTGGATCCCGAAGGAGCGGGTCGGGAAGGGCCGTTGAACTGGCTACAGTGACCGCGGACTTCACGACTGTGATCGACGAGGAGCTTCGGATGAGCGACAATTTCGGACTCGCTGATACCCCGGTACGCCGGGCGATGGACCGGATCTCGGAGACCGCCGACAGCGTCACCCGGCAGTCCCGCGAACTGGCGGACATCCTCGCCACGGTGAGCGCCGGCTGGACCGGTGTGGGCGCCTCGGGCTTCACGTCCGCCCAGGCGGTCGTCAACGAGGACCACGACGAGATCCGCAGGCTGCTCGGCGTCCTGCAGCACGCCGTGTCGCAGACCAAGAACCTGAGCAACGCGCAGGACGACGACGTGGTCGCCGCGTTCCGGTCGGTCAAGGCCGCGGCCGGCGGCAACACCTCCGCGCTCAACGGCATCTGAGCCGGACACGCGTCGCACACCCGCCACCCACCCGCCAGCGAACCACCCGCCCCGCCCCGCCCCGTGCGAAGGAGAAGAGCATGACCGCGAACGACGGGCACACCAAGGTCCGGTACGAGAGCGTCCAGCTCATGGCGGACCGCATCCGCACCGTTGCGGACAAGATCCGGCAGGACCTGGACGAGATGGACGCGGCCCTCACGGTCGTCACCGACACCTGGGACGGCGAGGCGCACGCCCAGTACATCGAGCTGCAGCGCAAGTACAGGGGCAAGGCCGACCACATGCGCGCCCAGCTGCGTCTGGTCGCCGACCTCGTCGAGCGCGGCAAGAACGAGTACCGCGCCACCGACGTGAAGGCCTCGCGCCTGTTCACCGAGGCCTACTGAGCCCGCCGGACACCGCACACCGCACACCGCACGAGGTACGGG
>NZ_JBSGXB010000205.1:0-13783 GCF_053609185.1 Streptomyces sp. NPDC054956
CCCCGTTCGGGGTGCCGGCCCTCCGGCGTACGTGCGCGAAAGCGTCAGCGGCTGTGCTGCGAGTCCGCGATCGTGACCTCGACCCGCTGGAACTCCTTGAGTTCGCTGTAGCCGGTGGTGGCCATCGAGCGGCGCAGGGCGCCGAAGATGTTCATCGAGCCGTCCGGGGAGTGCGACGGGCCGGTGAGGATCTCCTCGGTGGTGCCGACCGTGCCGAGGTTCACCTTCTTGCCGCGCGGCACGTCCTCGTGAACGGCCTCCATGCCCCAGTGGTTGCCCTTGCCGGGCGCGTCGGTGGCACGGGCCAGCGGGGAGCCCATCATCACGGCGTCGGCGCCGCAGGCGACGGCCTTGGGGATGTCGCCGGACCAGCCCACGCCGCCGTCGGCGATGACGTGCACGTAGCGGCCACCGGACTCGTCCATGTAGTCGCGGCGGGCCGCGGCCACGTCCGCGACGGCGGTGGCCATCGGGACCTGGATGCCGAGCACGTTGCGCGTGGTGTGCGCGGCGCCGCCGCCGAAGCCGACCAGCACGCCGGCCGCGCCGGTGCGCATCAGGTGCAGGGCCGCGGTGTAGGTGGCGCAGCCGCCCACGATGACCGGGACGTCGAGCTCGTAGATGAACTGCTTGAGGTTCAGCGGCTCGGCGGCGCCGGAGACGTGCTCCGCCGACACGGTGGTGCCGCGGATCACGAAGATGTCCACGCCCGCGTCGACGACGGCCTTGGAGAACTCCGCCGTGCGCTGCGGGGAGAGGGCGGCGGCGGTGACGACACCGGAGTCGCGCACCTCCTTGATCCGCTGACGGATCAGGTCCGCCTGGATCGGGGCGGCGTAGATCTCCTGGAGACGGCGGGTGGCGGTCTCCTCGTCCAGCTCGGCGATCTCGTCGAGCAGCGGCTGCGGGTCCTCGTAGCGGGTCCACAGGCCCTCGAGGTTCAGCACGCCGAGGCCGCCGAGCTCGCCGATGCGGATGGCGGTCTGCGGGGAGACGACCGAGTCCATGGGAGCGGCCAGGAACGGGAGCTCGAAGCGGTAGGCGTCGATCTGCCAGGCGATCGAGACCTCCTTCGGGTCCCGGGTACGGCGGCTGGGGACGATGGCGATGTCATCGAACGCGTACGCCCGGCGGCCGCGCTTGCCGCGCCCGATCTCGATCTCAGTCACGTGTGGTGGCCTTTCCTCTGGGTCTGCCCGTCCAGTATCCCCGAACGGCGGGGACTCGCGTTCCGGTGACCGCTGTACGGACGACCCGGACGCTTCGGGGGTCCGGACACGGCGAAGGGGCGGGCCCCCGCGGGACCCGCCCCTTCCTCGCTGATCCGATCAGCCCTTGCGGGAGTAGTTCGGAGCCTCGACCGTCATCTGGATGTCGTGCGGGTGGCTCTCCTTGAGCCCCGCCGAGGTGATCCGGACGAACCGGCCGCGGTCCTGGAGCTCCGGCACCGTACGGCCGCCGACGTAGAACATCGACTGGCGCAGGCCGCCGACGAGCTGGTGCACGACCGCGGAGAGCGGGCCGCGGTACGGGACCTGGCCCTCGATGCCCTCGGGGATGAGCTTGTCGTCGCCGCCCACGCCCTCCTGGAAGTAGCGGTCCTTGGAGAAGGACTTGCGGTCGCCGCGGGACTGCATCGCGCCGAGCGAGCCCATGCCGCGGTACGACTTGAACTGCTTGCCGTTGATGAAGAGCAGCTCGCCCGGGGACTCCTCGCAGCCCGCGAGCAGCGAGCCGAGCATCACCGTGTCGGCGCCGGCGACGAGCGCCTTGGCGATGTCGCCGGAGTACTGCAGGCCGCCGTCGCCGATGACCGGGACACCGGCCGCCTTGGCGGCGAGCGAGGCCTCGTAGATCGCGGTGACCTGCGGGACGCCGATGCCGGCGACGACGCGGGTGGTGCAGATGGAGCCGGGGCCGACGCCGACCTTGATGCCGTCGCAGCCGGCGTCGATGAGCGCCTGGGCGCCGTCGCGGGTGGCGACGTTGCCGCCGATGACGTCGACCGTCGAGTTGGACTTGATCTTGGAGACCATGTCGCCGACGAGGCGGGAGTGACCGTGGGCGGTGTCGACGACGATGAAGTCGGCGCCCGCCTCGATCAGGGCCTGGGCGCGGTCGTACGCGTCGCCGGCGACACCGACGGCCGCACCGACGAGCAGCCGGCCGTCCTTGTCCTTGGCGGCGTTCGGGTACTTCTCGGCCTTGACGAAGTCCTTGACCGTGATGAGGCCCTTGAGGATGCCGGACTCGTCGACGAGCGGCAGCTTCTCGATCTTGTGGCGGCGCAGCAGCTCCATGGCGTCCACGCCGGAGATGCCGACCTTGCCCGTGACCAGCGGCATCGGGGTCATGACCTCGCGCACCTGGCGGCTGCGGTCTGACTCGAAGGCCATGTCGCGGTTGGTGACGATGCCGAGCAGCTTGCCGGCGGGGTCGGTCACCGGGACGCCCGAGATGCGGAACTTCGCGCACAGCTCGTCGGCCTCGCGCAGGGTCGCGTCCGGGTGCACCGTGATCGGGTCCGTGACCATGCCGGACTCGGAGCGCTTGACCAGGTCGACCTGGTTGGCCTGGTCGGCGATGGAGAGGTTGCGGTGCAGAACGCCGACGCCGCCCTGGCGGGCCATCGCGATGGCCATGCGGGCCTCGGTGACCTTGTCCATGGCGGCGGAGAGCAGCGGGACGTTCACGCGGACGTTGCGCGAGATGAGGGAGGAGGTGTCGATCGCGTCCGGGGACATGTCCGACGAACCCGGCAGGAGCAGCACGTCGTCGTACGTGAGGCCGAGTGTGGCGAATTTGTCGGGCACTCCGTCGGCGTTCACAGTCATGACACCTTCCAAGATGGTCTTGCTCAGCGCGGATGTCCATGCTAACGGGATCGCGAGGCGTCTCATTCCACGACCAAGATCAAGGCCAAGGTTCGTCGTTTCCTACGACGAAAGAACCGGACGAACCCTGACGGAACCCGCCCGACCCAGAGGAACCGGGATCAAGGGGCCTTCTGCCGTTCGGCCTACTGTTCGGCGAGCGCGCGGAGCCGGCTGAGCGCCCGGTGCTGGGCTACGCGTACCGCTCCGGGGGACATCCCGAGCATCTGCCCGGTCTCTTCGGCGGTCAGCCCCACGGCGACGCGCAGCACGAGGAGCTCGCGCTGGTTCTCCGGGAGGTTGGCCAGCAGCTTCTTGGCCCAGGCGGCGTCGCTGCTCAGCAGCGCGCGCTCTTCGGGGCCCAGTGAGTCGTCGGGGCGCTCCGGCATCTCGTCGGAGGGCACGGCCGTGCTGCCGGGGTGCCGCATGGCGGCCCGCTGCAGGTCGGCGACCTTGTGCGCGGCGATGGCGAAGACGAAGGCCTCGAAGGGGCGCCCGGTGTCGCGGTAGCGCGGCAGCGCCATCAGGACGGCGACGCAGACCTCCTGCGCCAGGTCCTCCACGAAGTGACGAGCGTCACCGGGAAGTCGCGAGAGCCGGGTGCGGCAGTACCGGATGGCGAGGGGGTGCACGAAGGCGAGCAGATCGTGCGTGGCCTGCTCGTCGCCCTCGACGGCACGGCGTACGAGCGCGCCGACGGTCCCGTCGCCGCCACCTCTGGCGGTGCCGGTGGGGCCTGTGGCCGCGGGTGACCCCGGGGCCTCGTCGTCGCGCATCAATCCATGGTGCCTTGGTGCCGGAGCATTCGCGGCACTGCGGCCCGCGTTGTGCATCGAAGCGTTATGCGGGGTGGGTACACCGGAACTCATGCTCTGGCCCCTCCCCTCCCGCTCGGCCGAATCGTCCCCGAGGCGTCATCTCCAGGATGCGCCACACCCTCAAGCATGCGGCATGGCGCACGAAGCGACACGTCCCCCGGATTGTGCCCCGCCAATCCCCGGTCCGCACCACGGTGCGGGAGATCGGTCGACGGGGCCTTCGGGACCCGCCGGGAGAACCCGGCCCGGCCCCCGTGCCGGCCGCGGCACCGCCGGCCGGTGAGGGCCGGCGGTCGTGCGGTCAGCGGACCAGACCCCAGCGGAACCCGAGCGCGACGGCGTGCGCCCGGTCGGAGGCGCCGAGCTTCTTGAACAGCCGGCGGGCGTGCGTCTTGACCGTGTCCTCGGAGAGGAAGAGCTCGCGCCCGATCTCCGCGTTGGACCGGCCGTGGCTCATGCCCTCCAGGACCTGGATCTCGCGCGCGGTGAGCGTGGGCGCGGCGCCCATCTCGGCCGAGCGCAGCCGGCGCGGGGCCAGCCTCCAGGTCGGGTCGGCGAGGGCCTGGGTGACCGTGGCCCGCAGTTCGGCGCGCGAGGCGTCCTTGTGCAGATAGCCCCGGGCGCCGGCGGCGACCGCGAGGGCCACGCCGTCCAGGTCTTCGGCGACCGTCAGCATGATGATGCGGGCGCCCGGGTCGGCCGAGAGCAGCCGGCGAACCGTCTCCACACCGCCGAGCCCGGGCATCCGTACATCCATCAGAATCAGGTCGGAGCGGTCGGCACCCCAGCGGCGGAGGACTTCCTCGCCGTTGGCGGCCGTCGTCACACGCTCGACGCCGGGCACGGTGGCAACCGCGCGGCGGAGCGCCTCTCGGGCAAGCGGGGAGTCGTCGCAGACGAGGACGGATGTCATGACCGCCCTCCGCAGCTGCTGATGCGCGTCACCTTGAGCCTCCAGGCTGGTACGTATCGTCACCTGTGCGGTCGATGCTCCCGGACACCTGTCCGAGAACTTCTTGGTTCAACCGCCTTCGCACTCTCAACGATGGTCACTCGAAAGAGTTACGGGTCGGACGGACACCTTCGGCACTCTACGTGAGGAAGCGATCACGACGCGGGCACCACTCGCCGCGTGTCCTCCATCTGGCGTTATGCCCTATTTGGCGGCTTTCCTTCCGTTTGGCGCATGTCTGAGGCTAGATTCCCAATGAGTCATATTTACATCTACTACGACAGTAGGTGTGGAGACATGGACCGTATCCGCCTCAGTACCGGCACCAAGAGGACTACCAATGGCAGATTTCTCCCGCCTCCCCGGACCGAACGCCGACCTCTGGGACTGGCAGCTGCTGGCTGCCTGCCGCGGGGTCGACAGCTCCCTCTTCTTCCACCCGGAAGGTGAGCGGGGCGCGGCCAGGAGCGCGCGCGAGGCCTCGGCTAAAGAGGTCTGCATGCGTTGCCCGGTGCGTTCGGAATGCGCCGCGCACGCACTCGCCGTCCGCGAGCCCTACGGGGTGTGGGGCGGCCTCACCGAGGACGAACGCGAAGAGCTGATGGGCCGCGCACGCCATCGCCTGATCCCCGCCACGACCGCGATCGGACCGATCGCTCCGATCGTTCCGCACTGACCGGACCAGATCACGCCCACCGTTCCGCACCGGGCGGACCGGATCACCCGCACCGTTCCGCACCGGGCGGACCGGTCGCCAACACCGTTCCGCACCGGGCGGAGCGGACACCCTCACCGCGCAGGGGCCCCGCACGCAGTCCGTACGGGGCACCCCTGCGCGGGGGTCAGCGCCTGGCCGCCCGCTCCAGCTCGGCCAGGGTCGCGGCCACGGCCGGCACCCGGGCCAGGTCGGGCAGGGTCAGGGCCACGACCTCCCGCTCGACCGCAGGCTCCACGACGAGGGTGCTCACGCCCTTGGCCCGTACGGACTCCACCGCGAGCTCCGGCAGCACCGCGACCCCGAGCCCGGCCCCGACCAAGCCGACCACGGCCGGGTAGTCGTCGGTGGCGAAGTCGATGCGCGGGGTGAAGCCGACGGCCTCGCACACCTCGACCAGATGGCGGCGGCAGCGCGGGCAGCCCGCGATCCAGGGCTCGTCGGCCAGTTCCGCCATGCCCACCCGCTCCGCGCCCGCCAGCCGGTGCCCCTCGGGGACCAGCCCGACGAGCCGGTCGGTCAGCAGCGGCCGGACCACGAGGTCCTCCCACTCGGCCGCCGATCCGGAGGCGCCCCCGTAGCGGAAGGCCAGCGCGAGGTCGCAGTCGCCCTCGCGCAGCATCTCCACCGAGCGCGGCGGCTCGGCCTCCACCAGCGAGATCCGGGTCCCGGGGTGCTCGGCGCGCATCGCCGCGAGCGCGGTGGGCACCAGCGTGGAGCTGCCGCTGGGGAAGGAGACGAGCCGGACCCGGCCCGCGCGGAGCCCGGCGATGGCCGCGACCTCCTCCTCGGCCGCGGTCAGCCCGGCGAGGATCCCGGCGGCGTGCCGGACCAGCGCCTCACCGGCCTGGGTGAGGCGCATCTCGCGCCCGGTACGGATCAGCAGGGGGGTGCCCGCGGACTGTTCCAGCGCCTTCATCTGCTGGGAGACGGCCGGCTGGGTGCAGCCGAGCTCGCGGGCGGCGGCGGAGAAGGACCCGGTTCCGGCGACAGCGCGCAGAACTCGGAGATGACGTGCCTCGATCACCCTTCGAGCATAAGGGCTACTTTGATCGGGGCACCATTAACCCCGTGACGCTTTGAGACGATTCGGCTAGCGTGAGGGCATGCATCTCATCTCCGTGAACCTCGGCCGCGCGACGGCCGTCGAGTACACCGACGCGGAGGGTGGCCTGACCGGCCACCGCAAGCTCCCCGCGCCCGGTCCCGTACGCGTCTTCGCCCCGGGCCCCAAGGGGGTCGCGGCCAGCGGCGTGGAGGGTGACGACGTCTGCGACCTGCGCCATCACGGCGGCGACCACCAGGCCGTGTACGCGTACGCCCGCGAGGACCTGGAGTGGTGGGAGGGCGAGCTGGAGCGCGAACTGCCCGGCGGGCTCTTCGGCGAGAACTTCACCACCTCCGGCGTCGACGTGAACGGCGCCAAGCTCGGCGAGCGCTGGCGGGTCGGCCCCGACCTGGTCCTGGAGGTGGCCTCGGCGCGCATCCCGTGCCAGACCTTCCAGGGGACGCTCGGCGAGAAGTCCTGGGTCAAGCGGTTCACGCAGGCCGCGCGGCCGGGCGCGTACCTGCGGGTCATCGAGGAGGGCCGGGTCTCCCCCGGCGACACCATCGAGGTGCTCCACCGGCCCGACCACGAGGTGACCGTCGAGTTCTGGTTCCGCGCCTTCACCACCGAGCGGACGCTGCTGCCGCGCACGCTGGCGGCGGGCGACGCGCTGGAGCCGGCGGCGCGGGACAAGGCGCTCGCCTACGTGGAGAAGTACGGGAACGCGGGCCTCCCGCAAGGGGGCTGACGCACAAGCCGGTACGGGAGGCGGCGCCCGGGGCGGCTAGGTTGCCCGTATGACGACTGCGTTGATTACGGGATCCACGGCGGGCATCGGCGCCGCATTCGCCCGGCGGCTCGCCGCCCAGGGCCACAACCTCGTCCTGGTGGCCCGGGACACCAAGCGGCTCGGCGAGCAGGCCACCGAACTGCACGACCGGCACGGCATCGAGGCCGAGGTGCTGGTCGCCGACCTCTCCACCGAGGAGGGCATCGCGGCGGTCGAGAAACGTCTCGGCGACCGCAAGCACCCGGTGGACCTGCTGGTCAACAACGCGGGCTTCGGGAACAAGGGCCGCTACCTCGAGGTCTCCATGGCCGACGAGCTGACCATGCTGAAGGTCCACATCGAGGCCGTGCTGCGGCTGACCTCGGCGGCGACGGAGTCGATGCGCTCGCGCGGGCGCGGCGGCGTGATCAACGTGGCCTCGGTGGCGGCCTTCCTGCCGCGCGGCACCTACGGGGCGAGCAAGGCCTGGGTCGTGCAGTTCACGCAGGGCGCCGCGAAGGACCTGACCGGTTCGGGCGTACGGCTGATGGCGCTGTGCCCGGGCTTCGTGCGCACCGAGTTCCACCAGCGCGCCGGTATGGGCACGGACAACATCCCCGGCTGGATGTGGCTGGACGCCGACAAGCTGGTCGCCGCGGCCCTGGCCGACCTGGCGCGGGGCAAGACGGTGTCGATCCCGGACCCGCGGTACAAGGCGCTGATGGGCGTGGTGAAGCTGACGCCGCGGGGCCTGCTGGGCGGGGTTTCCTCGCGTACGGGGCGCAAGTACGGACCGCAGTGAGCGGGCCCCGGAGGCCGACTTCACCGAACGAGGCAAATGGGTGAAATCTCCCTAAACTGGATGTGTCCCATCCAGCGCGGGAGAGGCCATGACATTCGTACAGATAGTCGATTACGAAACCAGTCAGCCCGAAGCGGTCAACGAGGTCATCGACCGCTACATCGAGCAGACCAAGGGCAAGCGCACCGTCCTCGCCAGCCGGGTCGCCAAGGACCGCGACTCCGCCACGCACTACGTCGACGTCGTCGAGTTCCCGTCGTACGAAGCGGCCATGAAGAACTCTCACCTCCCGGAGACCGACCGGATGTTCCAGGAGATGGTGGCCCTCTGCGACGGGATGCCCACGTTCACCAACCTGGACGTCGTACGTGACGAGCACCTCAACACCCTGCTCGTGAACCGCATGTACGACGAGATCGCGATGAAGGGCGACCTGTCCGTCATCGAGGAGATCTTCGCGGCCGACTACCTCGACCACGACATCAGCAACCCCGTGGACAAGACCGGATACACGGCCATCAGCGAGGACGTCACGATGTGGCGCGGCGCCTTCGACTTCACCTTCACGCGTGACGCCCAGATGGCACAGGACGACTACGTCACCACCCTGTGGACCTGGAGCGGCAAGCACAAGGGCGAGTTCATGGGGATCGCCCCGACCGGCAAGACCTGCACGATGACCGGCACGACGGTCTTCCGATGTCAGGACGGAATGATCAAGGAAGGCTGGTGGCACTACGACGCCATGCGCCTCATGAAGGAACTGGGCGCGATGTAGCCACCCGTCCGGCAGCGCGTACGGGAAAGCCCCGGTCACCACCGCTTGGCAGCGGTGACCGGGGCTTTGCCGCGAGCAGTCGCGATCACTCGGGACTACTGACGCCTACCGACGAGGTCAGTGGCTGTGGCCGTGACCGTGGCCGTGACCGGCGTCGGCCTCATCGTCGGCCGGCTTCTCGACGACCAGGGTCTCGGTCGTGAGCAGCAGCGACGCGATGGAAGCGGCGTTCTCCAGCGCGGAGCGGGTGACCTTGACCGGGTCGATGACGCCGGCCTTGACCAGGTCGCCGTACTCGCCGGTGGCGGCGTTGAAGCCCTGGCCCTTCTCGAGCTCGGCGACCTTCGAGGTGATGACGTAGCCCTCGAGGCCGGCGTTCTCGGCGATCCAGCGCAGCGGCTCGACGGCGGCGCGGCGCACGACCGCGACACCGGTGGCCTCGTCGCCCGACAGGCCGAGGTTGCCTTCCAGCACCTTCACGGCGTGGACGAGAGCGGAGCCACCGCCGGAGACGATGCCCTCCTCGACCGCGGCGCGGGTCGCCGAGATGGCGTCCTCGAGACGGTGCTTCTTCTCCTTGAGCTCCACCTCGGTGGCGGCGCCGACCTTGATGACGCAGACGCCACCGGCGAGCTTCGCCAGGCGCTCCTGCAGCTTCTCGCGGTCCCAGTCCGAGTCGGTCGACTCGATCTCGGCCTTGATCTGGTTGACGCGGCCGAGGACCTCGTCGGAGGAGCCGCCACCGTCGACGATGGTGGTGTCGTCCTTGGAGATGGTCACGCGGCGCGCGGTGCCCAGGACGTCCAGACCGGCCTGGTCGAGCTTGAGGCCGACCTCCTCGGCGATGACGGTGGCACCGGTGAGGGTGGCCATGTCCTGCAGCATCGCCTTGCGGCGGTCACCGAAGCCGGGAGCCTTGACGGCGACGGCGTTGAAGGTGCCACGGATCTTGTTGACGACGAGGGTGGAGAGCGCCTCGCCCTCGACGTCCTCGGCGATGATCAGCAGCGGCTTCGAGGCGCCGGCCTGGATGACCTTCTCGAGCAGCGGCAGGAGGTCCTGGATGGAGGAGATCTTGCCCTGGTTGATCAGGATGTACGGGTCGTCGAGGACGGCCTCCATACGCTCCTGGTCGGAGACCATGTACGGCGAGAGGTAGCCCTTGTCGAAGGCCATGCCCTCGGTGAACTCCAGCTCCAGGCCGAAGGTGTTGGACTCCTCGACGGTGATGACACCGTCCTTGCCGACCTTGTCCATCGCCTCGGCGATGAGCTCGCCGACCTGCTGGTCCTGCGCGGAGAGCGCGGCCACGGCGGCGATGTCGGACTTGTCCTCGATCGGACGGGCGGTCGCGAGGAGCTCCTCGGACACGGCCTTGACCGCGGCGTCGATGCCCTTCTTCAGGGCGGCCGGGGAAGCACCCGCGGCGACGTTGCGCAGACCCTCGCGGACCAGCGCCTGGGCCAGCACGGTGGCGGTGGTGGTGCCGTCACCCGCGATGTCGTTGGTCTTGGTCGCCACCTCCTTCACGAGCTGCGCGCCAAGGTTCTCGTACGGGTCGTCCAGCTCGACCTCGCGAGCGATGGTGACACCGTCGTTCGTGATGGTGGGCGCACCGAACTTCTTGTCGATCACGACGTTGCGGCCCTTGGGGCCGATCGTCACCTTGACCGTGTCGGCGAGCTTGTTGACGCCGCGCTCGAGGGCGCGACGGGCGTCCTCGTCAAACTTGAGAATCTTCGGCATGGGAGCGGTTCAGCCCTCTCGTTGCGATCCCCGGCCGCTCACCGCGACCGCCTAACCAGAAACGAACTACGCCCCTCGCCGCCCGGCATCAGCAGGGGTGACCAGGGGCGTAGCTCAAGCAAAACTGGAGAAGTCTTACTTCTCGACGATCGCGAGCACGTCGCGGGCCGAGAGGACGAGGTACTCCTCGCCGTTGTACTTCACTTCGGTGCCGCCGTACTTGGAGTACAGGACGACGTCGCCGACGGTGACGTCCAGCGGGAGACGCTGGCCGTCCTCGAAGCGGCCCGGGCCCACGGCAAGGACGACGCCCTCCTGGGGCTTCTCCTTCGCGGTGTCCGGGATGACCAGGCCAGAGGCCGTGGTCTGCTCGGCGTCGAGCGGCTGGACCACAATGCGGTCCTCGAGCGGCTTGATGGCAACCTTGGAGCTGGTGGTCGTCACGATCCGACCTCCCCCTTCGGAGATCCGGGGTTAACTGTCTGAGGTGGCGACCAGGTCGATCCGTCGTCGCGGGTGCCGGATCTGCCTGTCGCTGTGTTGGCACTCACCAGGGGCGAGTGCCAGACGCGAGACTATTCCGGGGATTAGCACTCGGTCAAGCGGAGTGCCAATACGCGCCGCTGGTTTCGCCGCCCGGGCCGCCTGGGGGCGCCCCGGAACCCCGCGGGGACCAGCCCCCGGACCCCCGCTCCTCAAGCGCCGGAGGGGCTGGATTCTGTCCGGCGTCGACCTGCACCCGCACGCCGCGGGACTGGAAAATCCACCCCCGCCGGCGTTTGAGGCGCGGGGGTCCGGGGCGGAGCCCCGGGGGGTCCGGGCTCAGCCCGGGACCCCTCCAGCCCGTCGGGCGTTTGAGGACCGGGTCCGGGCCGGCCCGGGCAAAAAGGGTCCGGTATGTGAGGCTTGGGGCATGCGGATTCTGGTCGTCGAAGACGAAACCGGCCTCGCCGAGTCACTGCGGCGCGGCCTCTCCGCCGACGGCCACTGGATCGACCTCGCCCACGACGGCCACCGCGGACTGGAGCTCGCCCTCACCGGCGGCCCGTACGACGTGGTCCTCCTCGACCTGATGCTCCCCGGTCTGTCGGGCTACGAGATCTGCAGGCGCATGCGCGCCCACGGCGACCCCACCCCCGTCCTCATGCTGACCGCCAAGGACGGCGAGTACGACGAGGCCGAGGGCCTGGACTCCGGCGCCGACGACTACCTCACCAAGCCGTTCTCGTTCGTCGTCCTCGCCGCCCGCCTGCGCGCGCTCACCCGCCGGGCCGCCGCCCCCCGCCCCAGCGTCCTGCAGGCCGGCGACCTCCTGCTCGATCCGCGCGGCCGCCGCTGCCGCCGCGGCCCGCACGAGATCGAGCTGACCGCCCGCGAGCTCGGCGTACTGGCCTGCCTCATGGAGCAGCCCGGCCGGGCCGTCGCCAAGCAGGACATCCTCGACGAGGTCTGGGACACCCCGCACGGCATCGACCCGAACATCGTCGAGGTGTACGTCTCCTCGCTGCGCCGGAAGATCGACGCCCCCTTCGGCCGCCGCTCGATCCTCACCGTCCACGGCACCGGCTACCGGATGGCACCGGACGGTGGATAGCCCCCGGTCCCGGTCCCGGTCCCGGTCCCGGTCCCGCTCCGCCGGCCGGCGGCTCGGCAGTCTGCGGGCCCGCGCCGCCGCGGCCGCCGCCCTCGCGATGGCCGCCGTCCTCGCCACCGGCGGGCTGTGGCTGTACGCCCTGCTGCGCGCCAACCTCATCGAGAACACCACCGGCCGCACCGAGCTCGCCGCCCGCAAGGTCGCCGCCCTGTACGACACCGGGACCCTCCCGGCCGGCGGCCGGCTGCCCGCGCCCGAGGGCGGGGTCGACCTGGTCCTCGTACGGAACGCGGCCGGCACGATCGTGGCCACCAGCGGGGACCTGAAGGACACTCCCGAGGTCACCGAACTGCGCCCCGCGCCCGGCGACGACATGCGCTCGGCCGTCCTGCCGCCCGCCCGCCCCGGCACCCAGCGGCGCGTGGTCGTCGCCGTCGAGGCGCCCGGCCCGCCGGGGACGCACGCCACCCACACCGTCTACGCCATGACCGTGCTCGGGGACGTCGACGACGCCAACCGGGCCGTGGGACTCGGCCTGCTGGCCGGCGCGCCCCCGCTGATCGCCGTCTCCGCGGCCCTGGCCTGGTGGGTGACGGGCCGCGCGCTGCGCCCCGTCACCGCGATCCGCACCGGGCTGGCGGCGGTCACCGCGAGCGAGCTGGACCGGCGGGTCCCGGACCCGGGCGGCGCCGACGAGATCGCGCGGCTGGCCCGGACCGTCAACGAGACGCTCGACCGGCTGGAGCGCAGCGACGCCCGGCAGCGGCAGTTCACCGCCGACGCCTCGCACGAGCTGCGCAACCCCCTCGCGGCCGTCCGGTCCCGGCTGGAGGTGGCGCTGCGCGACCCCGACCGGGAGTCGGTGGCGGCCGCGCTGGCCGATACCGAGCGGCTCCAGCGCATCGCGGCCGATCTGCTCCTGCTGGCCCGGCTCGACGGCGGGCCCGCGCCGCGCACCGAGCCGGTGGACCTCGCGCTGCTGGCCGCCGAGGACGTGGCGCGGCGCCCGGCGCCCCGGGTCGCGCTACGGCTGGACGCGCGGGCCCCCGTACCGGCCGCCGGGGATCCGGCGCGGCTGGAACGGGCGCTGGCCAACCTCGTGGACAACGCCCTGCGGTACGCCCGCGCCGAGGTCGTGGTCCGGGCCTCGGCCGAGGACGGCTGGGCTCTGCTGGAGGTCACGGACGACGGTCCGGGCATCCCGGAGGCGGACCGGGACCGGGTCTTCGAGCGGTTCGTACGGCTGGACGCGGACCGGGGCCGTGACAGCGGCGGCACCGGCCTGGGCCTGGCCATCGCCCGGGAGATCGCGCGGGCGCACGGCGGCGAGGTCCGGGCGTTCCCCCCGTCCGCCGGGAGCCCGGGCGCGCGGCTCCTGCTGCGCGTGCCCGCTTCGCCCGGCCCGTCCCGCCGGCCCGGCCCGTCCCGCGGCGGCCCCCGCCCCTGAAGGCGGTTTCAGGACCTTCAGGTTTCCTTCAGCGGCGCTCCCCCAGCATCGACAGGCATGAGCGCTCACCGCAGGAAGCCCGAGGGACAGGGCCATGGCCAGGGGCAGGGACGGGGACAGGGCGGGGGCCGCGGCCGCGGCCCGACACCCACGGCCCCCGGCCGCGGGCCCGCGCGCCCGACCCCGCGGGTCCGCCCCCAGCCGGGCGCCGGCGGCGGGCGGGCGGGGATCGGCGGCGGGT
>NZ_JBSGXB010000206.1:0-13567 GCF_053609185.1 Streptomyces sp. NPDC054956
GCGGAGCCCCGCGCAGCGGCGTCGCGGCCACTGGCGCGCGTAGAATCCGGGGATTGTGTCTGAGTCACTGAGTCCCCAGAATGCCGCCTCCCAGCCCGCGCCGGAGGCGGCCGGTACCTATACGCCCCCGAAGTGGCGGACCGAGCCGCGGTTTCCCGACGGGCCCTCGCCCGATCCGGCCGGCTCGCACCACGAGCGGCGGATCCGGAGCTTCCAGCCCCGGCGCAGCCGGGTGACCACCGGGCAGGGCGAGGCCCTGAAGCGGCTCTGGGGGACCTGGGGTCTGGACATCGACGGGCACGACGTCATCGACCTGAAGGAGATGTTCGGCGGGCTTCCCGTCGTCCTGGAGATCGGGTTCGGGATGGGCGAGGCCACCGCGCAGATGGCCGCCGCCGACCCCGGCACCGGGATCCTCGCCGCCGACGTGCACACCCCCGGGCAGGGGAACCTGCTCGCGCTCGCCGAGCGGGGCGGGATGACCAACGTGCGCGTCGCGAACGGTGACGCGATCATCCTGCTCCGCGAGATGCTGCCCCCCGATTCCCTCGCCGGGATCCGGGTGTACTTCCCGGACCCGTGGCCCAAGGCGCGCCACAACAAGCGGCGGCTGATCCAGCCCGAGTTCCTCGCGCTGGCCGCCACCCGCATGGCGCCCGGGGCGATCCTGCACTGCGCGACCGACTGGGAGCCGTACGCCGAGCAGATGCTCGAAGTGCTCACCGCTCAGCCGGAGTTCGAGAACACGCAGGCCGACGGCGGATACGCGCCGCGGCCCGACTTCCGTCCCCTCACCCGGTTCGAGGGGCAAGGGCTCGACAAGGGGCACGTCGTACACGATCTGCTCTTCCGGCGCGTCGATATCGCGGGTAACTCAGGCATCTGAGTTACGTCACTCCCCGTGTCGGGGTCGCTCGGTAGAGTCATCGCGTGCTCCGAGCGACAACCCGGCTGTCCCGTGCGGTCCGTGCGGCGCGTACGGGCCATGTGCCCACGTACGCGCTCGTCCTGCTGCTCGGTCTGTCCGGGATCTCGATCCTCGAGCTCGTGCGGGAGCAGACCGGTACCCCCGGGTTCTTCGTCGGCCTCGGCCTGGCCCTGGTGCCCGTACCGCCGCTCATGGCGGCGTTCCGGTGGGTCGGCCGGGCCGCGCCGCATCCGTGGGCGCAGTTGCTGTTCTGCTTCGGCTGGGGGGCGTGCGCGGCGGCGCTGATCGCCATACTGGCCAACAGTTTCGCCACCGAGTGGATAGCCGCGGCCACCGCCGATCCCTCCGACGCCGACCAGCTCGGCTCGGTGGCCATCGCGCCGGTGGTCGAGGAGTGCGCCAAGGCGGCCGCCCTGCTGCTGGTGTTCCTGTTCCGAAGACGCCAGTTCGCCGGCCCCGCCGACGGTTTCGTGGTGGCCGGTTTCACCGCCACCGGCTTCGCCTTCACCGAGAACATCCTCTACCTCGGCAACGCCTTCGACGAGGACGCGGGGAGCGGCACCGGGGTGCTGGACTCCGTCACCGCGGCGACCTTCTTCGTCCGGATGGTGATGTCGCCGTTCGCGCATCCGCTGTTCACCGTGTTCACCGGCCTCGGTTTCGGCGCGGCCGCGCTCTGCGTCCGGCCCGTGCGCCGGGCCGGGCTGCCGCTGCTCGGGCTGGGCGCGGCGATGGGTCTGCACGCGCTGTGGAACAGCTCCTCCGACCTCGGGGAGTCCGGCTTCTACGTGGTCTACGGCTGCGTGATGGTCCCGGTGTTCGGGGCGCTGGCGTGGCTGGCCGTGTGGATAAGGCGCCGGCGCCTGCGGGCCGTCGCCGGGGAGCTCGCGGTGTACGCGGCCGCCGGCTGGCTGGGCCCCGCCGAGGTGCCCGCGCTGGTGTCGATGCCGGCCCGGTCGCTGGCCCGGGAGCTGGCCCGCAGTACGGGCGGGCGTCCGGCCGGGCGGGCGGTGGCCCGGTACGAGGCCGACGCGGCGGCCCTGGCCCTGCTGCGGCACCGGGCGCGCAGCCGGGGTCCGGCCCGCGAGCCCGACTTCGCGCTCCGGGAGCGGGAGTTGCTGCACCGGCTCTGGCTGCGCCGCGCCACGGCGGGACCGGCCCTGTCCCGGGCCGCGGTCCTGGAGGAGCTGCTGCCGCCCTGGTTCGACCCGCTGGGGCACCGGGTTCCGGTCGAACGGCCCGCGCCCGCCGTCGTACCGGCTCCGCGGAACCACCGTGCTCCACAGGTCCGCCGTACGGACGGACCCCGTGGGGCTCAGACGTTGAGGCCCTTGGAGGTCAGCCAGGCCAGCGGGTCCACCGTGGCGCCGCCCTGGCGCACTTCGAGGTGGAGGTGGGGGCCGGTGACGTTGCCGGTCGCGCCGACCCGGCCGATGGTGTCGCCCGCGGCGACCGAGCCGCCGGTCACCGACATCGAGGACAGGTGGCAGTACCAGACCTCGGTGCCGTCGGGGAGTTCCAGCACGATCCGGTAGCCGTACGCGCCGGACCAGCCGGCCGAGGTGATCTTGCCGCCGGCGACCGCCTTGACGGGGGTGCCGGTCGGGGCGGCGAAGTCGAGGCCCGTGTGGTGGCCGGAGGACCACATGGAGCCGGCGTCGCCGTAGTGCGAGGTGAGGGTGTAGGACGAGGTGGGCAGGGCGTAGCCGCCGGCCGCGCGGGCCGCGGCCTCCGCCGCCTTGGCCTCGGCGGCCTCCTTGGCGGCCCGGGCTTCGCGCTCTTCCTTCGCCGCCTGTTCGGCGGCGGCCGCCTCGGCCGCCTTGCGGGCGCTCTCCTGGGCCTCGCGCGCCTCCTTGGCGGCGGCCTCCTGGGCGGCGCGTTCGGACTCGGCCCGCTCCTGTGCGGCGGCGGCGTCCTGCTGGAACTCGGCCTGCTGGAGGATGCGGCTGCGCAGCAGTTCGCCGGCGTCGGCGCGGCGGTCGGCCTGTCGCGGGAAGAGCCCGGTCCGGGCCCGGTCGGCGTCCGCCGCGTCCGAGGCCGCTCGCTCCGGCGCGGCGGCGGTGGCGGCGTCGTCCTCGCCGCCCAGTACGCCGGGCAGGGAGGGGAGGGAGGGCAGGGTGATGGCGACCTGGGGCCGGTCCTGCGCGGTGGCTATGCCGCTCGCACCGACGGCCGCGATGACGCCGACGCCGAGGACGGTGGAGGAGCGGGCGAGTCCGCCGCGCTGCTTGAGCACGCGGTGCTTGCCGCGCGGCGGTCGGGCGGAGTCCTCGGTCGGGTTCCACTCGCCCCAGGCTCCGGCGGTGGGCGGCTCCTGGACTTCGATGCCTTCAGGGGCAGGCGAGTTGGAGGCCACCGGGGCACACTCCTCATGGACGAGCACGCGCACGGCGCCGTCTCTTGCGACGGCTGGGACGACCGCGCTGCGTTATCGAACGGTAATAGAAGAAGGGGAGTGATTCCAAGCAGTTGCGATTGATCGTTAACGACAATCGGCCACCCACCGAACGGCTCTGGCCACGACTTTTATCCACACTTGGGGATCAACTCGGGCAAAAATTGGCCGACTCCCTCACCCCTCCCGCCACATCTTCACATTGACGGTCCGTCAGGAACCTTGCTGAGTGCGCCCTCACGGTTACGCTGCGTCCCCTTTGGGCACCACGGGGACCGTCCGGCGCCGTTCCGGCTGCCGCTCCCCCGGCCGCGCCACCGCCAGCAGCGCCATGTCGTCCGTCGCCCCGCCGCCCGTATGCCGCCGCACGTCGCTGCCGAGTGCGCTCAGCAGTTCGTCGGGCCCGGGGAAGACCCGGCCGCGCAGCCGGTCCGCGGGATCGTAGAAGGTCCCGGCCCCGTCCCGGGCCTCGGTCAGCCCGTCCGTGTAGAGGAGCAGCGTGGCTCCCGCCGGGAACGGCCACTCCTGTGCCCGGTCCGGCCAGCCGCCCAGGTCGCCCATGCCCAGCGGCAGCGCCGGGTCGGTGGGGGCCAGCACCGAGAGGCCCCCGTCCGCGTACAGCAGCAGCGGCTCGGGGTGGCCCCGGTTGACCAGGCGCAGCACGCCCGCGCCCGGCGGGATCTCCCCGAGCACGCAGGTCGTGAAGCCCTCCACCGCGTCCAGGCTGTCGCGCCGGGTGCCCTCGCGGGCCAGCGCCCGCTCGAGGCGCTGCGCCACGCCCTCCAGGGTGGGCTCGCTCTCGGCCGCCTCCCGGAAGGCCCCGAGGACCACGGCGACGGCCTCGACCGCACCGAGCCCCTTGCCCCGTACGTCGCCCACCGCGAGGCGGACCCCGTACGGGGAGTCCTGGACGGCGTACAGGTCGCCGCCGATGAAGGCGTCGGCCTGCGCGGCCTCGTAGGAGGCGCTGACGTGCAGGCCCGCGATCCGCTCGGCGGGCGTCGGCAGTACGGCGCGCTGCGCGGCCTCGGCGATCCCGCGGGCCGAGGCGAGCTGCTCGGTGCCGCGCCGCACCACGACGTTGATCAGCGTGGCCAGCCCGGAGACGGTCAGGACGGTGGCCAGCTCGGTCAGGGCCTCCACCTTCCAGGTGGTGCCGTTGTAGATGTGCAGCACGATCACGGCGAGCGTGGCCAGCACCCCGGTCAGCGCCGTCCAGCGCAGGGTGAAGAGCGGAGCGGCGATCAGCGGGGCCGCGGAGAAGAAGGGGGAGCCCGTGAAGCTGGGCGGGGTCAGGACGTCGAAGGCGAGGCCGAGCGCGATCAGCGAGGCCGGGAGCATTTTGACGATCCGGCGGACCACGGGGCTGCCGGCGGCCGCGCCGAACGCGCGCCCGCTCCTGCCCTGCCGGCCCAGCCCCGCCACGCTCTCTCCTGCCGCCCGGTCCCTCGCACGGGTGCGGGCCGCCGCCTCGCCCCCCAAGGCTGGCCGCCCGAGGGCCCGTACGGCCACCCGGACAGGACCGTTCGAGTGAGGAGGGGGCACCGTGGACATACGACGAAGGCCCGGTTCCCCAAGGGGAACCGGGCCTTCGTACTGAGTAGCGGGGGCAGGATTTGAACCTACGACCTCTGGGTTATGAGCCCAGCGAGCTACCGAGCTGCTCCACCCCGCGTCGGTAAACCCAACTCTACGCCATCCGGGGGGAGGGCTCCGCCAATTAACGTCCCGGCCACCCCCGGGACCGGTATCGCCGCAGGTCAGAGCCGTAAAACCGGGCTTCTGGGGCTGCCGTCGCGCGCCTGGCGGGCCCGTCGCGACGGAACCGGGAACGGAGCGGGAGGGGTTCGGGAACCGCCGACGGGAGTGTGTGACCAGTCGAAGGGCCTGCCGACCGGGAGGCCGAGGAGAAGGGGTCCCCGTGGCGAAGATCGTTCTGGTGTCCGGCAGCACGCGCCGAGACTCGGTGAACACCGCAGTGCTGGCGACCGTGCGCCACATCCTGGAGGGTCTGCCCGGCGAGCACGAGGCCGTGTCGCTCTCCGTCGCCGAACTGCCGTTCTACGAGGCCTCCCTGGAGCAGGCCGACGGTTCGGCGGCGGTGCGCGAGGCCAAGGAGCTGGTCGCCGGAGCGGACGCGCTGTTCATCAGCACCCCCTCCTACAACGGCGAGATGCCCGGCGCGCTGAAGAACGCGCTGGACTGGCTGTCGCGGCCGGGCGGCCAGAGCCCGCTCAGCGGCAAGGTCACGGCCGTGGCCAGCGCCTCCCCCGGAGCGCGTGGCGGGCTCGACGCCCAGCCCGGGCTGGTCGGCGTACTGCGGCGCTGCGGCGCGCAGCTCGTCGAGCACGAGCCGGTCGCCGTCGGCGGTGCCGGGGCACTGGCCACCGAGGACGGGCGCTACACCGATCCGGAGCTCGTGGGCCGGCTCGAGAGCCTGACGCTCGCCGTGCTCGCGGAGGTCTCCGGGCTCACCGCCGTCGGCGGCCGCGCCGAGGCGCTCGTCTGATGGCCGCCGACCGGCCCGGGCTGCTCCGGATCATGAAGGAGGACCTGGAGGTGGTGGTGGCCCGCGATCCCTCGATACGCAGTCGCCGCGAGGCCCTGCTGCACGCGGCGCTGCCCGCGCTGTGGGCCCACCGGATCGCGCACCGGCTGCACCGGCGCGGACTGCGCATGACCGCGCGGGCCGTCGCCTGGTACGCCCGGCGCGGTACCGCCGTGGAGATCCACCCCGGTGCGGTACTGGGCCGGCGGGTGTTCATCGACCACGGCGCGGCCGTGGTGATCGGCGAGACCGCTGTGGTCGGCGACGACGTGACCATCTACCACCAGGTGACCCTCGGAGCGGTCGGCTGGTGGAGCGACAACAACCGGGCCGACGGGGAGCGCCGCCACCCGGTGGTGGGCCACGACGTCGTGCTCGGTACGAACGCCACCGTGCTGGGGCCCGTCACCATCGGCGAGCACGCCGTCATCGGCGCCCAGGCCCTGGTGAACAAGGACGTGCCCCCGGGGGCGCGGGTGCTGGCCGCTACCGCCGTGATCAAGGCGGTCGGCGCGGAGCCGCGGCCCATGGAGGACCTGTACGCGGCGACCGCCTCGGCGGGCTCCTGGTAGGACCCGGGGCCCGAACCCGCCTGTCCCCGCGAAGACTTCACCGGCGTACGGCTGACCGTACGACCACCCGAAACGCAGCCGTACGACCCGAAACTTGTGAGGAACCGACGTGGCCAGCACCAGCAGCACCAGCAGCAACGACAGCAACGAGAACCGCGAGATGCGCCCCATCGCCGACAGCATCGAGGACCTGGTCGGCTCGACCCCGCTGATCCGCCTGCGCTTCGAGGACACCGCCCCGGGCACCGAGGTGCTGGCCAAGCTGGAGTCGGCCAACCCGATGTCCAGCAGCAAGGACCGGGCCGCCCTGTACATGCTGCGCGCCGCCGAGCTGCGGGGCGATCTGACGCCCGGCAACGGCACCGTCATCGAGGCGACCTCCGGCAACACGGGCATCTCGCTGGCCGCGTTCTCCGCGGCCCGCGGCTACCGCTGCGTCATCGTGCTGCCCGACAGCGCCACCCAGGAGCGGGTCTCCCTGCTCAGGGCGCTCGGCGCAGAGATCGTGCAGACCCCGCGCGAAGCCGGGTACCCCGGTGCGATCGCCAAGGCCGAGGAGCTGCACGCGGCGACCCCCGGTTCCTGGTTCCCCTGCCAGCACGAGAACCCCGACAACGTGAAGGCCCACTACGAGACCACCGGCCCGGAGATCTGGACCGACACGGCCGGCCGCATCGACGTCCTGGTCTGCGGCGTGGGCACCGGCGGCACCCTGACCGGCGCCGCGAAGTACCTGAAGGAGCAGGACCCGTCGATCCGCGTCGTGGCGGTCGAGCCGGAGAACTCCCCCGTGCTCTCCCAGGGCGTCGGCGGCCTGCACCGCATCCCCGGTCTCAACGGCGGTTTCGTCGCCCCCACCACCGACGTGGACCTGATCGACCACGTGGTCACCGTGTCCGACGAGGACGCGATGACCGCGGCCCGTGCGCTCGCCCGCCGCCAGGGCATCTTCGTCGGGGTCTCCTCCGGCGCCGTCGCCCACGCCTGCGCCGAGCTGGCCGCGCACCCGGACTACATCGGCGCCTCGATCGTCACCGTGCTGCCCGACACCGGCGAGCGCTACCTCAGCCTCTGGGACCAGGACGGCGCCCCCACGGCGCGGCCCGCGGCCCGGCCCGCCGACCGGCCGGCCACCCAGCCCGTCGCGCTGACCGCCCGGTCCTGACCCGGCCCTGACCCGGTCCGCTCCGGGTCCCCGGCCTCCCCCACTCCGAACTCCCCCACTCCGCAAAGGAACCCCGACATGCCGGTGATCACCGTCGACTGGTGGCAGGGCAACGACCGTGCCCAGCGCGCCGAGCTCGTCCGCGAACTGACCGAGAGCGCCTCCCGGGTCGCCCACTGCCCGCCCGAGGCCGTGACCGTGATCGTCCGGGACGTGGAGCCGGCCTACTGGGGCAAGGGCGGCGTCCTCGCCGACGGGCTCCTCGGCGGACCGGCGGCGGACGCGGGCGGCGCGGACGACGGAGCCGGAGAGTGAACTTCCGCGAGCTGCACCCCAACATCAAGCTGAGGCTCGGCGTCGGATTCGTGCAGCGGCTGCTCGGCATCATGCTGATGCCGCTGATGGTCATCCACCTGGCCGCCCTGTACGGCGCGGCGACGGCCGGCGCGCTCACGCTGGTCGTGGCGGTCGCGGGCATCGCCAGCAACTTCCTCGGCGGGCACCTCGCCGACGTCCACGGCCGCAAGCCGCTGATGGTCGCGGGCGAGGCCGGAGCCACCCTCACCTTCGGGCTGCTGGCCCTGGCCAACTCGCCCTGGTGGCAGTCGGGAGCGGCCACCTTCGTCCTCTTCCTGCTCAACACCTGTCTCGCGAGCGCCGCCACGCCCGCCGCCGACGCGATGATGATCGACGTCTCCACCCCGGAGAACCGCACGCTCGTCTACACGGTCAACTACTGGTCGATCAACATGGCGTTCACCCTCGGCGCCCTGATCGGCGGCTTCTTCTACGGTGACCACTTCGCCCTGCTGCTGACCGCGGCGGCCGTGCTGTCCGCGGCGACCGCCCTGGTCACCTGGTGGTGGATCGCCGAGAGCGCCCCGCAGTACGCCAAGGAGCAGGCGGCCGGTGTCACGGCCATGCTCCGCGGCTACCTCGCGGTCTCCCGGGACCGGGTGTTCCTGCGGCTGATGATCGCGGCGACCCTCACCCGGGCCGTCGAGGTGCAGATCGGCTACTACATCGCCGTACGGCTCTCGGACGAGTTCCCCGAGCAGGCCCTGGCCGGCCTGGAGCGCTGGTTCCCGGCCGTCGACGGGGTCGCGATGCTCGGCATCCTGCGCGCGGTCAACACCGCCCTGGTCGTCGTCTTCGCCCTCTTCGCGGGCAGCATGTTCCGCCGGCTGTCCGACCGGGTCCGGCTCTACGCGGGCCTGGTCGTCTTCACCGCCGGCTACATGGTCCTGGCCGTCAGCAACAGCGGCTGGATCCTGATCGCCGCGGCCGTCCTGATGACCCTCGGCGAGATCGCGAACGTGCCGGTCAAGCAGGCCCTGCTGGCCGACCTCGTGGACCCGGCGGCCCGCACCAAGTACCTGGCCGCGTACGGCCTCAACGCCCGCGTCGGGCTGCTCGTCGGCTCGCTGTGCGTCAGTGTCGGGGCCTTCGTCCCGCCGCTCGGCATGAGCCTGCTCTACGGGGCCTTCGGCCTCGGCGCGATCCTCGTCTACCGCTCCCTGCTGCCGCTGCGTCCTGCCCGCCGGGCCGACGGCGGGCAGGACGACGGCGAGCAGGACGCCGACCAGCAGGCCGCGGGGGCCGACCCCCGTGCCGTCTCGCAGACCGTCACACCGGCCGTCGCACCGGCCCTCCCGCAGACCGTCGTACCGGCCCGGAACGGAGCCCCGTCATGACCCACCCCCGCAGCACCGGCCGGCTCCTGATGGTGATGCCGTACGAGCAGCTCGTCCGCAAGGCCGTCGAAGCGGGCTTCCGGGTCTGGTCGATCTGGGACCCGAAGCTGCGTCCGGCCGCCTACCTCGACAAGGTCGCCGAGCACTCGGAGCAGGTGGCGCTGGTCGACTTCGAGGACGAGGCCGCGCTGCGCGCCCTGGTGGCCCGCGTGGCCCGCGAGTACGAGGTGGACCACGTCCTGCACCTGGGCAGCGAGTCCTCCATGGCCCCGGTGCTCGCCGAGGCCGAGGCCCTGGGCCTGTCGCCGAACCGCGCGGAGTCCGTCCGGCTGCTCAACGACAAGAACGCGATGCGCCGCCTGCTCAACCGCAACGGCGTCTCCGTGGTCCGTGCCCGGGAAGCCAGGAAGCTCGCCGAAGTGGAGCCGCTGCTCGCCGAGTTCGGGCTGCCCGCGGTCGTCAAGCCCGCCAACTCGGCGGGCAGCCGCGGGATCGCGCTGGTCCGTACGGCCGCGGACCTCGCGGAGTGGACCGGGCGCGTCGGGGCCGCCGGCATCGAAGGCCCGTTCATCATCGAGGACTTCCTCGAGGGCCCGGAGTTCAGCGTCGAGACGCTGACCGTCGACGGCATGCACGAGGTCGTCGGGATCACCGCCAAGCAGACCAGCGGCCCGCCCCGGTTCGTCGAGACCGGGCACGTCCACCCGGCCCCGCTCGCCCCGGGCGACGAGGGCGCGATCCGCTCCACCGTCACCGCCCTGCTCGACCTCGCGGGCTACGAGTTCGGACCGGCGCACACCGAGGTCATCCTGACCCCGGCCGGGCCGCGCATCGTGGAGTCCCAGGCCCGCCTCGGCGGGGACCGGATCCCGCTGCTCATGGAGGTCGCCACCGGCTTCGACCTGGAGGCGGCGATCTTCCGGGCCCTGGCCGGCGAGGACGTGAAGGTCCCCGCGCCCCACCGGTACGCCTCCATCGGCTACTTCCGGCTGCCCGCGGGCCCGCTGGGGTCCGTCTCGGGGCTGGCGGAGCTGGGGGACCTGGAGCACGTGCACGCCGTGCACTTCCCGTACGCCCCGGGCGACGTCCTGCCGGACACCACCGACTCGGCCAGCCGCCACGGTTACGCCGTGGTCGACGGCGCGAGCCCCGCCGAGGCCGCCGAGCGCATCGCCGCGGCCCGCGCCGCGCTGCGCACGACGACCGCCCCTGCCCCTGCCCCTGCCCCGAAGGAGGCCCTGCGATGACCGCGACCGTCCCGACCCCGCCGACCGCTCCGACCGCTCCGACCGCCGAGACGGCCGGCACCCCCGGCACCGCCGAGGCCCCCGGGGACCGGACCATGCTCCTCGTCGGCGCCACCGACCAGCACCTGGAACGCGCCAAGGCCCTCGGCGTACGCGTGGTGCTGCTCCAGCACCCCGACAAGGTCAACGCCTTCCAGACCGGCCTGGCCGACGCGCTGCTGATGATCGACTACACCGACTGGGCCACCGTACGGCCGCTCGCCGAGGCCGCCCGCGAGGTCTGGGGGTTCGACGCCGTCGTCTCCCTCACCGAGGGCGGCCTGGACACGGCGGCCCGGCTGAGGGAGCACTTCGGCCTCCCGGGCACCGGCCCCGAGGTGAGCCGCCGGCTGCGCGACAAGCACCTGATGCGGCGCCACCTGGCCGACCACGGCAAGTCGGCCATGCACTGGGGCCGGGTCACCGACCGGGACTCCCTGGAGGACTTCGCGCAGCGTGCGGGCTTCCCGTTCATCGTCAAGCCCACCGACGCGACCGCGAGCTTCGGCCTGATCCGGGTCGGCGGCCCGGACGAGCTGCCCGCCGTGTGGGAGCGGATCGAGGAGCTGCGCGGCCGGCGCACCGACCGCGGCTCGACCCTCTTCACGGTGCGCGAGTTCCTGATGGAGTCCTACCTCGACGGACCCGAGTTCAGCGTGGAGGCCTTCAGCTTCGGCGGCCGCCACGTGGTGATCGCGGTGACCGAGAAGCTCGTCGACGACGCCCACTTCGCGGAGCTGGGCCACGCCCTGCCCGCCCGGCTGGCGCCGGAGGCGCACGCCCGGATCACCGCCGCGGTCGCGGAGTTCCTCGACACCATGGGCGTGAGCGACGGGCCCAGCCACACCGAGCTGCGCCTCGGCTCCCGCGGCCCCGTCGTCATCGAGTCGCACAACCGGGTCGGCGGCGGCCACATCAACGAGCTGGTCGAGGCCGCGTACGGGATCGACCTGATCGGGTACGGGGTGGCCTGGCCGATGGGCCTCGTCGAGGAGCTGCCCGGGCCCCCGGCGGCCCGCGCCGGAGCCTGTACCCGCTTCGTGCTCCGCGACCCGGGGACGGTCACGGCCGTATCGGGCGTGTCGGAGGTCCGGGCCCGCGCCGACGTGCTGGCCGTGGAGGTCTCCGTACGCCCGGGCGACGAGGTCCGCCCGCTGCGGGACAACTGGGACCGGCTCGGCTTCGCCGCCGTCACGGCGGCCGACACGGACGCCGCGGTGGCCCTCTGCGAGCGGCTGACCGGCGAGATCCGCATCGACGTGACCCCCCACGCCATCGACGTGGCCCCGTACGACCTGGAGGTGGCGGCATGACCGCGCTCGTACTGCACCGGTTCCCGCTCGGCCCGTTCCCCTACGACCGGTGGCTGGCGGAGCTCGACGGGGGCGTGGTGATGATCGCGGCCCGCGACAGGATCGAGGCGGGCGGCGAGCGGGTCCCGGACGGCCCCGGCGGCTACCGCCACCTGGAACTGATCGACAGCTTCGACGACGAGGAGCTCGTCGACCGCCTCGCCCGCGACCTGGCCCACGAGCACCAGGTCACCCATGTCATCGCGCACCACGAGGCCGACCTGATCCGGGCAGCCGGCCTGCGCGAGAAGTTCGGTCTGCCCGGCCAGCTGCCCGCCGAGGTGCTGCCCTTCCGGGACAAGGTCCTGATGAAGCGGAAGCTGGCGGCGGCGGGCATCGAGGTCGCCCCGCACACGGTGCCGGCGACGGCGGAGGCGGTACGGGACTTCGCCGCCGGACACGGCCTGCCGCTGGTCTTCAAGGCCCGCGACGGCTTCGGCTCCATCGGCCTGCGGATCGTGCGGACCGGGCAGGAGCTGGAGGAGCGGATCGCCGAGGAGTTCGGGCCCGCCGCCGGCCCCCGCGAGGACCTGCTGCTGGAGGCGTACGTCCCGGGCCGCATGTGCCACGTGGACGGGGTGGTCGCGGGCGGCCGCACGGTCATGGCCTGGCCCTCGCAGTACCAGTACGACCTGTCCTCCTTCCAGGCCGACGGCGGCGCCCGGGTGGACCTCACCCTGGACCCCTCGGACCCGCTGACCCCGCGTCTGCTGGCGCTCGCGGAGGAGGCGCTCGGGGCGCTGGGCGGACCGGCGGACTACGCCTTCCACGCGGAGGTCTTCCACACGCCCGACGACCGCCTGGTCGTCTGCGAGGTCGCGGCCCGTCCGGCGGGCGCGCGCATCCGTGACGTGCTGACGGCGGTCTTCGGGGTGCACCCGGTGGAGCTGGCGGCCCGGGCGCACACGGGCCTGCGGCTGCCGGCCCTGGAGAAGGCCGGGGAGGGACGGGAACCGCTGGAGCCGGTCCGGATGGCCGGGCAGGTCCTGATGATGAAGCGGCCGGGAACGGTGCGCGCCGTCCCGGTCACCCCGGAGGAGCCGTGGGTGGAGTTCTACGGGGTCTTCGCGGAGCCGGGGGAGGTGCTCGCCGAGGCCGCCATCTCCTCGGACTTCCTGGCGGCCGCGGTGCTGTCGGCGCCGACCCGGGAGGAGTGCGAGCGCAGGCTGCGGGCGCTCGGGACGCGTTTCGAGACAGAGATCCTGATCGATTGAGCCAATGCCCGGGACGGTCCCCCGACAGATGCCCAACAAGCGGACAGAACCTGGTTCTTGATCCGTTCCCGCTGTAGCGTCCGAGGTCGGTAACGGAGAGGGAACCGTTGGGGAACGGTTCCGGAGAACCTCTCTCTTGTCGAAAGCAGCACGCACAGCAGCACGGACCAATGGGGCGGGGAAAAGAAATGCGCAGCAAGCTGGCCGGAATCGTCGGGGGCATCGCACTGGGGCTGACGGCCGTACTGGGCGCGACCGGTGACCTGGGCTGGGACTTCACGGACCAGTCCCACGTCGAGGCCGACCTCCACGGACCGGGCAGCCCGTCCCCCGTCATCTCCCCCCGCATCTCCTGACACACGCCACCGGCCCCAGGGCCCGCGTACGGCGGCGGCCCGCTCCCTACCGGGGGC
>NZ_JBSGXB010000207.1:0-13558 GCF_053609185.1 Streptomyces sp. NPDC054956
GCCGCGTCGGGCTGCGGACTGGTTGGCTCGGGGTGCGACCGGCAACACGGTGGCCCCGGTCTACGTCAACGCCCGTGAGGCCGCCAGCGGGGCGAACAGCTCCCGCATTGCGCGCCCGTCGCGCAAGTCGGCGCGCAGCGGGACCCGTTCCGAGACCGCCGCGGCGTCCAGGGCGAGCACCTGCCCGGAGATTCCGCCCGGCAGGTCCTGCTTCGAACGGACCACCGGCAGCACGCGCTCCCCGCCGGGCAGGGCCCCGTACCGGCCGCCCCGGCCCATCGGGGGCAGGTCGCTGCCCGATATCCGCAGGCCCCCGGCGGTGGCGAAGTCGGCCTGGTCGCGCTGGGATCCGGACCACGCCGTGTGCTGGCCCAGCGCGAGGACCCCGCTGGAGACGGCGAGTACGAGCAGCAGCACCGGACCGGTGGCGCGTCCCGGCCGGCGGGCGAGCTGCCAGCCGACGAGCGCGGGACCCAGGCCCCGGCCCCGGGCGGCGATCCGCGCACCGAGCCGCGCCGCGAACGGCAGCAGCCGCAGGACCAGCAGGGTGCCCGCGCACAGCGCCAGCGTCGGCGCGGCCACCAGCACCGGGTCCACGCCGAACAGGCCGTCGGACTCGGCGACCGGCCCGGGCGCGGGCCCGTCGCCGGAGCCGCCGCCGTACCGGGCGAGCTGCTCGTAGGCGAGCACGGCCAGTGCCACCAGGGCCAAGTCCGCCCCGGACCGGACCGCGCCGGCGACGAGGGCCTGCCGGCGCCCGGCGCGGTGCAGGGCGGCTGCCGCCGCGCCGCGCAGGACGACGGGCAGGGTGGTCAGTACGACGCAGCCGAGGGCGCAGAGCGCCGCGACGAGCCACAGGGCCGGGCCCGAAGAGACGGTGAAGGGCACGTGCGCCAGCGAGCCGTAGCCGCCGAGCAGGCGCAGGAGCGGCGGGGCCAGCAGGGGCGCGAGAACGGCGGCGGGCAGCGCGAGCAGGAGCGACTGGGCCGCGGTGAGCAGGCCGAGGCGGCCGCGGGAGGCGCCGCGCGCGGTCAGCAGGGCGCGCTCGCCCGCCTGGCGTTCGGTCAGCAGGTGCGAGACGAGCAGCAGCGCGGCCGCGGCCAGGACCGCGAGCTGGAGGGCGCCGACGAGCAGGGTGGAGCGGGCGACGGTCAACCCGGAGTGCAACTCGCCGAGCAGTACGGGGAGTTCGGTGTCCACCCGCAGGCCGGACGCGCGCTCGAGGGCTTCGGCCGCCTTGGCGGAGCGGGCCCGCACGGCCTCGGCCCCGGCGGTGTCGACCGTGGAGAAGTCGGGGGTGAGCAGCACGGCCCGGCTGTCCTGCGTGAGTCCGCCCGTGGTGAAGGCGGAGTCGTCCACCAGCAGCGGGCCGTAGGTGGCGAAGGCGGCGACCTGCAGTCCGCGGGCGCCGAGCGGATCGAGCCGCCAGTACGGGGCGTCCGGGTCGGCCGCCTGGTAGACGCCGGTCACCGTCACGGTCAGCGGTGAGCCGCCGTACCGGTCGTCGAGGCGCACATCGGCGGGCAGCGCGCCCTCGGTCAGCCCGATCCGGGCCAGCGCCGCCTTCGGCACGGCCACCGGAACCCGGGCGCCGGGGGCGGAGAGCGGACCCGCGACGGGCTGCGGCCAGGCGCCCGCGAGCAGCTGCACGCGTTCCTTGGCGAAGGAGGCCAGCAGCGTCAGGTCGGCGTCCTTGCCCGGAGTGGCGCGTGCGCCGGGCAGTCCGTACGAGCGGCTGCGCGCCACGCTCTCGGTTCCGGCCGGCAGCGGGCCGAACAGCTCGCGCGCGAAGCCCCGTACCGCTTCGTCGTCCTTGGGGCGGTCGGCCGTCGCGTGCCCGGCGCTGACCAGTACGGTGCTGCGCGCGTGGCCGGGGCCCTGGAGGGCTTGGCGCAGACCGGCCTCGCCCACGCCGCCGGTGAAGGCGAAGAGCGCGCTGAGCACCGTCGTGGTGATCAGGACGGTCAGCAGCACGGCGGCTGCGAGCGGCAATCGCCCGCGCAGCCGGCGCATGACGAAGCCGAGCATGTGGTGTGTTCCTCCCCCGCTCCGGACGTGTGATCCCGGATAGCGGACGATGCTGCCAGATTCGAACAGATAGCGGAAGGGACTTGCGTGAATGGTGCATCGGATGAACAAATCGACCGTGCGGGTCAGCGCGGGTAAGTCAAGAGCGCCGATCGAGACGGCTTCCGGTGGCCACCGGTGGCCGGATCGGCATCCAGGGGGAGTTGCAGAAATGACGACGCAGCAGCAGGAGCCGGGAACCGGTGTCGCGGCGCCGCCGATGGTGGTCGTGGACGACGTGCGGCGCAGCTTCGGCACCGGCCCGCAGGCCGTGCACGCGCTGCGCGGGGTCTCCTTCGAGGTGCGCCGGGGCGAACTCACCGCGCTCAAGGGGCGGTCCGGCTCCGGCAAGACCACCCTGCTGAACCTGGTCGGCGGACTCGACACCCCGACCGGCGGCAGCGTCGCCCTCGACGGCACCGACCTGGCCGGACTGGACGAGGAGGGCCGGCTCGCGCTGCGCCGCGACCGCATCGGCTTCGTGTTCCAGTCCTTCGGGCTGATCCCGGCCCTGACCGCCGCCGAGAACGTCGGCGTCCCGATGCGGCTGAAGAAGACCCCGGCCAAGCAGCGCGAGGAGCGGGCCCGCACCCTGCTCGCCCTCGTCGGCCTCGCGGACCACACCGAGCAGCGGCCCGGCGAACTCTCCGGCGGCCAGCAGCAGCGGGTCGCCGTCGCCCGCGCGCTCGCGAACGAGCCCGACCTGATCATCGCGGACGAACCGACCGGCCAGCTCGACTCCGACACGGGCCGGCAGATCATGCGGCTGCTGCGCGCGGTGGTGCGCAGCGAGGGCGTCACGGCGCTCGTCGCCACGCACGACCCGGCGCTGATGGAGCTCGCGGACCGGGTGGTGGAGCTGAAGGACGGGCGGATCGTGGAGGTCGACGCGGAGGTCGACTCCGCGTAGGGCCGCGGGTGCCGGGCCGCCTCAGGGCAGGTCCGGCAGTTGGTACGTGCGCCGCTCCTCCGGCGTCGGCGGATGCAGCTCCCGCCCCGCCGCCAGCCGCAGCAGCGGTTCGGGATCCGGCCCGGCCGGGGTCCACACGCGTACGGTGCGGTCGCGCGAAGCCGTGGCGATCCGGGTGCCGTCCGGCGACCAGCTCAGCCCGTTGACCCAGTCGGCGTGGACTCCGACGACCGCGAGGGCCGCGCCGCGCAGGGGGTCCCAAAGGCGCAGCGTCCGGTCCCGGGAGACGGAGGCGAGCAGGAGGCCGTCCGGGGACCAGGCGAGGCCCTGGACCCGGTCGTCGTGGCCGGTCAGCACGGCGCGGCAGGCCGCCGCCCCCGCCTCGTCGAGATCCCACACCCGCAGGGTCCGGTCGCGCGAACAGGTGGCGAGCCGGCGCCCGTCCGGCGACCAGCCGACCTTCAGGACGTGGTCGTCGTGCCCGCGCAGGGTGGCCAGCACTCGGCCGTCCACCGCGTCCCAGAGGATCACGGTTCCGTCGGTCCCGCTGGTCGCGAGCCGTCGGCCGTCGGGGGACCAGGCCACCCCGGTCACCCAGTCGGTGTGACCGGTCAGCACTCGCGGCGTCTGCCCGCCGACCGCGTCCCAGATCCGTACGGTGCGGTCGCGCGAGGCGGTCGCGATCCGGGACCCGTCCGGCGACCAGCACACGGAGGAGATCTCGCCCCCGTGCCCTTCGAAGGCGAGGTGGCGGCTCCCGTCCGGGAGGAGGGTGGCGGCAGACCCGTCCCGGCGGCCCACCGCGATCCGCGTCCCGTCCGGGGACCAGGCCAGGTCTCCGCACTCGCCGACCGCCAGCACCCCGGCCGGTGCGAGGTCGGCCGCGTGCCACAGCCGCACGGTGCCGTCCTGTGAGGCGCTCGCGATCCGAGAGCCGTCCGGCGACCAGTCGGCCTGCCACACCGACTCGGTGTGGCCGTGCGCCACCCGGGTCTGTGCACGGACGTCCCACACGGCCAGGGTCCGGTCCCGCGAGGCGGTGGCCAGGCGGGTGCCGTCGGTGGACCACGCGACGGCGTACAAGGTGTCCGCGTGACCGGTCAGCCACAGGGCCCGGTCCTCGGACCCCGATGAATCGAGTTCCCAGACACGGGCGTTGCGGTCGAAGTCGCCGGCGGCGAGGCGGGATCCGTCCGGCGACCAGCTCAGACAGCTGATCCCGTCCAAGCTCTGCAACCGGCGTACGCTTTCACCCGTGCGCGCGTCCCAGAGGCTGACCGTGCGGTCCGACGAGCCGGAAGCCAGCCGGGACCCGTCCGGGGACCAGGAGAGCGCGTTCACGACGTCCTGATGGGTGCCCAGAACCCTCGGCGTGCCCGACGGGTGGGCCGCGCCGACCTCCCACAGGTACACGGCGCCGTCCGCTCCGGCGGCGGCCAGCAGCGCGGAGTCGGGGGACCAGGCCGCCGTCCACAGCATCTGAGGGTGGCCGCTGAGGGTTCCGGCGGGAGCGAAGTCCCGTGCGTCCCACAGCTGGAGGGTCCGGTCCGGCCCGCCCGACACGAGGAACCTGCCGTCGGGGGAGAACGCCGCGACGGCGAGCCCGGGGGCGGAGTGCCCGATGTCCGCGCCCGGCTGGTGCAGGGTGGTCAGCCGGCACCAGTCCGCGGTGTCCCAGACGGTCAGGCGCGCGTCCCTCGTGGCGCAGACGAGGCGGCTGCCGTCGGGGGACCAGTCCAGCGCACGGGGCCACTCGCCCGGGACGTCCAGGGTGACGGGCGCCGCCGCTCCGGGCGCGGCGGTGTCGTCGCCCGGCGCGGGCCAGATGTGCACACGGCCGTCGCCCGCGCAGGCCGCGAGCCGGGAACCGTCGGGGGACCAGGCGGCATCGGTCACCGAGCGGTCGAAGTCCCGGTAGACGGCCCGGAGTCGGGAGGCGTCGAGCGCGGTCCGCAGGGCCTGCAGTGCGGCCGGGGTCGCCGCGTACTCGGTCACCGCGGCCCGGGCGGTGCCGACGGCGGCCTCGGGATCCCGGTCGACGGACTCCAGGATCCGTGCGGCGACTGCGTCCGCGGCGCGGGCCCGCGTGGTGCCGTCGTTGCGGGCGGAGGCCTCGGCGAACTCGGCGGCCAGCGCCGAAACCGGCGGGGCGGTCGCGGCGGCTCCGGCCGCGGACCAGGACCGGACCGCGCGCAGCCGCTCGCCCGTCAGAAGATAGGCCTCGGCCCGGCCCGCGAACTCCCACTCCTGTGCCCAGCGCTCCAACTCGGCCTGCCGGCGCAGCTGCTGGAGCCGGTCGGTGATGGCCAGCCGCAGCGGCCGCCACTGGCGCAGCAGGGCCTCGTGGGCGACGTCCAGCATCCCCGCGTCGGCGGTCAGAAGCCGTCCCGCGACGAACGCGTCGGCCATCTCCCGCTCCGCGTCGCTCAGTTCGGAGCGGGCCACCCGGCGCCGGGTGGGCTCGTCGCGTTCCACGGTGACCAGGCGGAGCAGCATCGCGACCACCGGGTCCTCGCCCCCGGGCGGCGGCGCGGCGGAGTCCAGGAGTGCCGCGTGGATCCGGTCGGCCTGTCCGATCAGCGCACCCGCGACCCCGCCCACCTCCCGGTACAGCGCGTGCGTCACCGTGGAGCCCGCGCCGCCGGCCCGCCGGTACAACTCCTGCAGCGTGTAGGCCAGGAGGGGCAGCGCGTCACCGCCGCCGCAGTCCTCCACGATCCGGGAGACCAGCCCGGCCTCGAACTCCACCCCCGCCGCCGCGGCCGGCCGCGCCACCACCTCGTACAGGGCGTCCCGGCCGAGCGGGCCCACCACCACCGGCTCGCGGACCAGTTCGGCCAGGTCCGCCTCCAGGAAGCCGGTGAGGAAGTCCGACCTCAGGGTCGCCAGCAGCCACAACCGGGGCTCCTCGCGCAGGAGTTCCCGTACCGCCTCGGCGAACGCGGTCCGTTCGTTGGGTCCCGACAGGGTGAGGAGCTCCTCCAGCTGGTCCACCACCAGCACCAGGGGCCTGGCGGTTCCCGCCTCGGCCACCGCCCGGCGCAGGGTCCCGACGGGGTCGGTACCGGGAGTGAGCGCGGGGCCCGCGTTCCACCGGGACCGCCGCCCTGCCAGCGCCGGCAGCACGCCCGCCCGTACCAGCGAGGACTTGCCCGAGCCCGACGGGCCGACCACCGTCACGAACCGCCGCGCCCGGTCCGGCAGCGCCGGGTGCAGCCGGGCCACCAGCTCGGCCGTCTCCCGCTCCCGTCCGAAGAACACCGCCGCGTCCTCCTCGCCGAAGGCCTCCAGCCCCGGGTACGGGGGCTGCCCGGCCGTCCACACCGGAGCGGGGGCGGCGGGCCGGCGCTCCAGCCAGCGGAGCCACAACTGCCCCCCGACCAGCGCGAGCAGGGCCACGCCGACGAGCGGTATCGACCACTGGCGCAGCAGTCTCAGGGGCAGCGGGACGTCGCCCTCCACGCTCGTCGCGTAGTTCGTCGCGATGCCGAGGAGGGCGCCCACCAGCATGAGCAGGATGTCGAGTACCAGGGCGAGGGGCCGTCGTTGCATGAGCCAAGAACGTAGCCGCAGGCCGGGGGAGTTGCGAGCGGCGCCCGGCAACCGGACGCCGCATGGTCCGGACCGGGCGCCGTACGGGTCCGGACCGGGCGGCGCCTATTCGGTGTGCAGGGCCGCCGCGATCGTCATCCGGGCCGCCGAACGGGCCGGGACCAGAGCACCCAGGACCGCGATCGCGATCCCCGCGCCCAGCATCGCGGCGAGCTGCGGCGCGTGCCAGACGTCCTTCATCGACTCCGGGAAGGAGACGACACCGACGTTGTCCACGACGAACCGGTGCGCGAGCATCCCCAGGGGGATCCCGAGCAACCCGCCGACCAGGCCGAGCCCGGTCACCGAGGTCACCGTCATCGCCACCACCTGGCGCGGGGTCATGCCGATCGACTTGAGCATCCCGAGGTCGCGGCGGCGCTCACGGGTGTTCAGGAGAACGGTGTTGAAGACGCCGAGCGAGGCGAAGAGCGTCAGCAGCACCGTGAACACCGAGGAGAAGCCGACGACCGTGGCGGTGGCGGCGTTGACCGAGCCCGCCACTTCGGCGCGCAGGCCCGGGTCGGCCGCGCCGACGGCGTCCGCGTAGGCGCGGGCGTCCGCACCGGGAGCGAGCCGGACGGCGTAGTCCACCGCGCGTGTGTCCGGGGCCAGTTGACCGAGGGTCTCCCAAGTGGAGTCCAGTGAACGGGCGTCGCTGTCGATGAGCTCACCGACGATGGTCGCGCTCGTACGCCGGCCGCCCGCCTCCAGGGTCACCTTGTCGCCCACGGCGAGTCCGCGTTCGGTCAGGAAGGCGGGACCGGCCGCGATCTCGCCGGGTCCGCTCGGCGGCCGCCCTTCCACGAACGAGGACGCGGCGGATTGCGAGCTGCCCCGGTAGAAGTTCCCGAAGGCGGGCTGTGTGTACCCGACCAGACTGACCTGTGTCAGCCCGCGGGCCCGTACCTCCCGCGCGCCCAGGGAGCGCAGCCGCTCCTCGATCTGCGCGTCGCCCAGCAGGGGCTCCGGGCGGTGGTTGCCGGGGGTGCCGACCTCGATGAAGACCACCGGGCCGCCGGAGCCGCGGCCGCTCTCCCCGTACGCGACCATCGTGCTGGTCAGACCGGTCGCCAGGGTTGCCGTGGTGACGCCGAGGACGATGGCGGCCATGGTCATGAGGGCGCGTCCGGGGCGGGCGAAGGGATGGCCGAGGCCCAGGCTGACCGAGCGCGGCAGCCGGGTGGAAGCGAGGACGCGCTGGACGCGCAGTCCGCGGCCGGTGCGCGGCGCGCCGCCCGCGCTGATCGCCCGCGCGGCCGGCAGCCGGTGTGCCCGCAGGGCCGGTACCAGCGCGGTCACCAGAACGAGGGCGGGCATGCCGGCCAGGCAGGCGGCGCTGAGCCAGGGGGAGGGGGAACCCACGCTGGCCAGGCCGGTGTCGATCCCCGAGAACGCGATCTGGAGGATGGGCCCGGCCAGTGCGTTGCCGAGCAGCGTGCCCAGTACGCAGCCGGTCACGGCGGGGACCGAGACCATCGTCAGGTAGACGGCGACGACCTGGTTCGGAGTGAAGCCGATGGCCTTGAGCACGCCGATGTGCCGGCCGCCGGAGACGACGGCGCCGCTGACGACGTTCCCGACGATCAACGCGGAGACGAGCAGACCGAGGATGCCGAAGAGGGCTATGAAGGGCAGGTAGGCATCGGCCCGGGCGGAGAAGGACTTCTTGAGGGTGAGGTGGTTCTGCGCGGCCGTCATCGAGTCCGCGGGCAGCCCGTCCGTGGCCCGGGCCAGCGCGTCGCGCAACTGGGCGCCCGTGGCCGACTCCGTGAAGCGGTACAGCATCTGGGCGGAGGCCGGGTGCAGCGCGGCCACTTGCTCGGGCGTCACCCAGGCGGCGGCCGACTTGCTCATGCTGGTGGCGAACCCGACGACGGTGAGTGTCGGGATCCCGGGGGCCTCCAGCTTCGTGCCGAGGAGACGGGGGTACGGAGTGCCGCCGTTGGCCGAGTTGACGACGATCTCGCCGGGCGCCTCGGCCCAGCGCCCCAGCAGCAGCTCGACGCGGTCCACCGGGCCGCCCGGATCGGCGCGGCCCACCACGGTGAGGGGGCCGGCCGGCCTCCAGAGCCAGTCGCCGGGTATGTCGACGACGGCTTGGAGGAACGGTCCGGCGGCGGCCGCCACCCCGGGGCGGTCCGCCGTCCGCGCGAGCTGGGCGTCGGTGACCTTGGAGGTGTCGTACGTGGCCACGGTGTGCGCGCCGCGCTGCGCCGCGTACGCCTTGTCGAAGGGGCCGGAGGCGGCGGCGAGCAGGGCGAGTGCGAGCAGGACGGTGGTGGTGGAACAGAGGACGACGAGACCGATGACGAACGTCTGGACCTTGCGGCGCCCGACGGCGGCGCGGGCGGCCCGCCACACGGCGCTCACGCGGAACGCTCCAGGGTGTCGGGGTGCTGGGGGTGAACCTGCTGGGTGTGGGCCTGTTGGGTGTGGACCTGCTGCGTGTGGACCTGCTGCGTGTGGACATCGTCGGCGTCGTCGTCGTCGACGAGCGCGCGTTCGCGGGCGACGCGGCCGTCGGCCATCTCCACGAGGCGGCCGGCGCAGCGGGTCGCGAGGTGCGGATCGTGGGTGACGATCAGCAGGGTCTGGCCTATCTGGTTGAGGTCGATCAGCAGGTCCATGACCTGCTCGCCGGAGCGGCTGTCGAGGGCGCCGGTCGGCTCGTCGGCCAGCAGCAGCGCCGGACGGTTCATCAGGGCGCGGGCCACGCCGACGCGTTGGCGTTCGCCGCCGCTGAGGGTCGCCGGGTAGTTGTTGCGGCGGTCGGCGACGCCGAGCTCCTCGAGGAGTTCCAGGGCGCGGCGGCGGGCCTGGCGGGCGGGGGTGCCGGTGAGCTGGGCGGCGAGTGCGACGTTGTCGAGTGCGGGCAGGTCGTCGATGAGGTTGAAGAACTGGAAGATCATGCCGACTTCGCGGCGCCGGTACAGCGCCAGGTCGGTCTCGTTCAACTTCCCGAGGTCCTGGCCGTGCACCTCGACCGTGCCCGCGGTCGGCCGGTCCAGGCCGGCCACCATGTTGAGGAGGGTGGACTTCCCGCAGCCGGACGGCCCCATCACGGCGACCGCCTCGCCCTTGCGGATCTCGAGGGTGAGGCCGTCGAGCGCCTTCGCGTCGCCGTACTCCTTGTGGACGCGGTCCAGGCGGACGACGGCCTGACCTGCGGTGCCGTGATGAGTAGTCATGGCACGAACTTAGAAGGCGGGCCGGTCGCCGTGCGTCGCCCCCCGGATGTAGAAGCGGCGCCGGGTCATCCTGGGGATGTATGCGGGCGGCCCCCGGGGGAGTGATGTGGACTACGCGGGGGGCCTGCGAAGCTTGCGGTGCTGGAGATCTTGGACGAGGGCTGCGGACGAAGGGTGCGGTGGGGGAGATGGCAGGGGAGGGATGGCTGTTCGGAGCGGTGTCGGCCGCGGCGTGCGCGGCGTTGCTCGTCGTGTGCGGGCTGGCCCTCGCGCTCGTACGGGCCCGGCGCGCGCACGGGGCGGCGATCGAGGAGCGCGGCTGGCTGCTGGAGCGGGAGCGGGAGACGGCGGTCCGCACCGCCGTGGACGCGGAGCGGGCACGGATAGCGGCCGAACTGCACGACATCGTCAGTCACAACGTCAGCCTGATGGTGGTCCAGGCGGGGGCGGCCCGCGAGGTGTTGGAGACCATGCCCGGGGAGGCGGCGGCCGCGATGAGCGCCGTCGAGAAGGCCGGGCGCACGACGATGACCGAGCTGCGGCACCTGCTCGGGCTGCTCGCCCCCGCGCAGGACGGCAAGGACGAGCCCTACGGCGGCGCGCCGGATGCGGAACTCTCGCCGCAGCCGAGCCTGAGCAGGCTCAGCCCGCTCATCGACCGCATGGTCTTCGCCGGGCTGCCGGTGGAGGTCCGGATATCCGGCGAACCGCGGCCGCTGCCGGCCGGGATAGACGTCACCGCCTACCGGATCATCCAGGAGGCGCTGACCAACGCACTCAAACACGGGGACGGGGTGAAGGCGGAGGTGACCGTGAGGTACGCGGACCACGCGCTGCGGGTCGAGGTGCTCAACAGCGGGCCGAGCGTGCTGGCGGGGGACCGGGGGCCGGCGCCCGGCGCGCCCGCTGCCAGGATGTCCGGGGCGGCTACGGCGACCACGGCGACCACGGCGGCTACGGCGGCCAAGGTGTCCAAGGCGGACGGTGCCGGGCGTGGGCTGGTCGGTCTGCGGGAGCGGGTCGCCGTGTACGGAGGGGACTTCGACGCCCGGCGCCGGCTGGGCGGCGGCTACCGGGTCCGCGCCCGCCTCCCGCTGGAGCGGCCGTGACCACGCCCGCCGACCCGACCGCCCCGGCACGGGGACCGCGGGTGGTCATCGCCGACGACCAGGAACTCGTACGCACCGGATTCCGGCTGATCCTGACGGCCCGGGGGATCGATGTGGTGGGCGTGGCCGCCGACGGGGCCGAGGCCGTCTCCGAGGTGAGACGCCTGCGCCCCGACGTGGTCCTGCTCGACATACGGATGCCCCGCCTGGACGGGCTGGAGGCCGCCCGGCAGATCCTCGCCGAGGCCCCCGAGTGCCGGGTGATCATGCTGACCACCTTCGACCTCGACCAGTACGTCTACGCCGCGCTCGCCGCCGGAGCCAGCGGGTTCCTGCTCAAGGACGTGACCCCGGAGTACCTCGCCAACGCCGTGCGGCTCGTCAACACCGGGGACGCGCTGCTCGCCCCGTCGATCACCCGCCGGCTGGTGGAGCGCTGCGCCTCGGCCTCCGCCGCCCGGGGGGCCGGCACGTACCCGGCGCCCCACCCCGACCTGGACGCCCTGACCCCGCGCGAACGGGAGGTGCTCACCCTCATGGGCCACGGCCTCTCCAACGCCGAGCTGGCGCAGGAACTCACGCTCAGCGAAGCCACCGTGAAGACCCACGTGGCCCGCATCTTCGCCAAGCTGACCCTGCGCGACCGCGCGCAGGCGGTGGTCCTGGCCTACGAGACGGGCCTGGTCACCCCGGGGCCCCGGGCCTAGCCGGTCTGTCGATCGGGCCGGGCTGGGCCAGGAGGTGCAGGCGCAGGGCGAGCTGGAGTTCCAGAGCCCGGGCGGGGGTGTTCCAGTCCTCGCCCAGGAGCCGGCCGATCCGGTCGAGGCGCTGCACGACGGTGTTGACGTGGATGTGCAGGGCGTCCTTGGCCCTGGAGAGGCTGGCTCCGTGCGTGTAGTAGGCCCGGAGCGTGTGGACGAGCTCGGTGCCGCGCTGGGCGTCGTAATCGATGACCGGGCCGAGCACCTGGTGGACGTACCCGCCGACGTCCCCGTGCTCCCCGAGCAGGAGGCCGACGAAGCCCAGGTCGGGGAGGGCGGCGCCGTGCCCGGTGTGGCCCAGGGCCTGCAGGGCCTCCAGGCAGCGCACGGCCTCGGCGTACACGGCGGGCAGAGCGCCCGGGTGGCCGGCCGGGCCCGCGGAGCCCACCGTGACGGGGGCGCCCAGGACCTGGCCCAGCTCCGCCGCCAGCGACCGCGCGAGGTCCGAGGCCCGCTCGGCCGGGGCGAGCAGCACGATGTGCCCCTCGTGCGGCCCGGCCAGGCCGTCCAGGGCGCGGGCCCGGCGGGCCGCCTCCGTCGAGAGCCGGGGCCGCAGGGCCGCGTCGCAGCGCAGTACCAGGATGGCGTGCGGACGGGCGAGGTTGACGCCGAGCTTGCGGGCCCGGATGGTCTGGCTGCCGGGGTCGCGGGTGCGCCCGGGGCTCTCCGGGGTCAGCAGGTCGCTGAGCAGCTCGCCGCGGACCCGGTCCTCGGCGTGGGCCACCGACCGCCGTAGCAGCAGGAGCAGCGCGGTGACCAGTCCGGTGCGTTCGAACAGCCGCCGGTCGGTGTCGGAGAGGTCGGCCCGCCCGGTCAGCGCGATGCTGCCGAGCAGTTCGGATCCGGCGAGCACCGCGCAGACCCACACCCCGTCCACCGGCACGGCCCGCCCGCCGGAACGCGAGGCCGCCACGCCCTGGGCGGGTGGGTCGATCGGCTCGCTGGCCACCCGGGCCAGTTCGGTGCCCTCGGCGTCGTGCACCACCAGCCCGCCCCGCAGGAGCGCGGCGACCTCCCGGGCCACGTCGGTGACGTCCCCGCCGCGCAGGACCAGGTCGGTGAGCCGGTCGTGGGTCTCGGTGGCCAGCCGTACGGCCTCGCTGTGCGCCCGGGCGCTCTCCGTGGCGGCGTTGAGCTCCACCAGGGCCGTGCGCGTCTCCTCCAGCAGCCGGGCGCCGTCGATGGCGACGGCGGCGTGGTCGGCGAGCGAGGACAGCAGGGCCACGGCGTCGGGGGCGAAGTCGCGCACCGAGCGGTCGGCGGCGTAGAGCACGCCGATGACGCGCGAGGCGACGCGCAGCGGAACGCCGAGGATGCCCCGCAGCCCCTCCTCGCGCACGCCGGCGTCGATGGTGCTGGTGTGCCGGAAGCGGTCGTCGGCGCGGTAGTCGGCGCTGGCGTACGGGCGGGCCGTCTGGGCGACCAGACCGCCGAGTCCCTCGCCCATGCCGAGGCGCAACTGCTGGAAGGCGGCGGAGACGGAGCCGTCGGTGACCCGCATGAAGGTGTCGCCGACGACGGGATCGTTGAGCGTCAGATAGGCGACGTCCGTGCCGAGCAGGGTCCGGGCCCGCCGCACGATGGCCCGTAGCACCGCGTCGAGATCGCGCAGCGCGGCGAGGTCGCCGGCCGTGTCGAAGAGGGCGGTCAGCTCGGCCTCGCGCCGCCGGTGCTGGTCGAGGGTGCGCCGGATGCCGAGGGCTACCCGGGTCGCCTCCTCCACCAGGGCCTGCTCGGCGGCCCCGGCCCCGCCGGTACGGGCGAGCGTGCCGGTCCTGGCGAAGTCCTCGACGGGCGCGCCCTGCGCGAGCAGGTCCAGGAGCTGCCGCAGCGCGGCCGCCGCCCGCTGCCCGTCCGCGGGCTCGGTGGATTCGTTCACGGGGGCCATGCTGGCAGCCCTTCGGTGCTGGGGTGGAGACCGGGTCCGCC
>NZ_JBSGXB010000208.1:0-13510 GCF_053609185.1 Streptomyces sp. NPDC054956
GGGCTGCGGACCTTGATGCCCAGACCGCGGACCCGCTCCTGGGCCTGCGGGCCCAGCTTCAGCAGCAGGTCCTCGCCGACGACCCCGTCGCGCCGCCAGATGACGCACAGCGTCTCCAGCCCCGCTTCGGCGACCTCCGGCTCCTCGTCGTTCGCGGCGGCCACGAGGGCTTCCACGGCCGGCCTGGAGCGGAATCCCGCGACCCCCCGTGCGATCCGCGCCCGCTCCTCGGCGGGGACGGCCGGATCGGCGAGCGACCGCAGTTCGACCGCGGTGTCGCGGGCGTCCTGACAGGGCAGCACCCAGAGCACGTAGACGATCTGGGCGCCCAGCATGATCAGGTACTGGAGCGGCACGAGCAGTCCGGCCGGCAGCATCAGCAGCACCGGAAGCACGATCAGCCAGCCGCCCCTGATCCGCTGGGCCCCGCCGGGGGGGGGGGGGGGCGGTTGGGGCTCCGCGCCCGCCGGCCCGCTTTGTCAGAGGTACTGACCGGTGTTGGCCACCGTGTCGATGGAGCGTCCGGTGTCCGCGCCTTGCTTTCCGGTGACGAGGGTGCGGATGAATACGATCCGCTCGCCCTTCTTTCCGGAGATTCGGGCCCAGTCGTCGGGGTTGGTGGTGTTGGGGAGGTCTTCGTTCTCCTTGAACTCGTCCACGCAAGCCTGGAGGAGGTGGGCGACGCGAAGGCCCTTCTGGTTGTGCTCGAGGAAGGCCTTGATGGCCATCTTCTTCGCACGGTCCACGATGTTCTGGATCATCGCGCCCGAGTTGAAGTCCTTGAAGTAGAGGACTTCCTTGTCGCCGTTGGCGTACGTGACCTCGAGGAAGCGGTTTTCCTCGGTTTCGGCGTACATCTGCTCGACGACGGTCTGGATCATGCTGTGGACGGTCTCGTCCGTGGATCCCTGGTGTTCGGACAGGTCGTCCGTGTGCAGGGGCAGCGAGGCCTTGAGGTACTTCGCGAAGATGTCCTTCGCGGCCTCGGCGCCGGGGCGCTCGATCTTGATCTTCACGTCGAGGCGGCCGGGGCGCAGGATGGCCGGGTCGATCATGTCCTCGCGGTTGGAGGCGCCGATGACGATGACGTTCTCCAGGCCTTCCACGCCGTCGATCTCGGCGAGCAGCTGGGGGACGATGGTGTTCTCCACGTCCGAGCTGACTCCGGATCCGCGGGTGCGGAAGAGGGATTCCATCTCGTCGAAGAAGACGATGACGGGGGTGCCCTCGCTCGCCTTCTCCCTGGCACGCTGGAAGACGAGGCGGATGTGCCGCTCGGTCTCGCCGACGTACTTGTTGAGGAGTTCGGGGCCCTTGATGTTGAGGAAGTAGGACTTCCCGGTGGGCTGGCCGGTCACCTCGGCGACCTTCTTGGCAAGGGAGTTGGCCACGGCCTTGGCGATGAGCGTCTTGCCGCAGCCGGGGGGGCCGTAGAGCAGGATGCCCTTGGGGGGCCGCAGTTCGTGCTCCTTGAAGAGGTCGGGGTAGAGGTAGGGGAGCTCGACGGCGTCGCGGATCAGTTCGATCTGGTCGCCCAGGCCGCCGATCTTGTCGTAGTCGATGTCCGGGACCTCTTCGAGGACGAGGTCTTCGACCTCGCTCTTGGGGACCACTTCGTAGACGTAGCCGGAGCGGGGTTCGAGCAAGAGGGCGTCGCCGGGGCGGATGGTGATGTCCAGGAGCGGCTCGGCGAGCCTCACCACCCTTTCCTCGTCGGTGTGCCCGACCACCAGGGCGCGCTCGCCGTCCTCGAGGATCTCCTTGAGGGTGACGATGTCCCCGGCGCGTTCGAACTCCATGGCTTCGACCACGTTGAGGGCTTCGTTGAGCATGACCTCCTGGCCGCGCCGGAGGTCTTCCGGTTCGACGCTGGGGCTCACGTTCACGCGGAGCTTTCGGCCGCCGGTGAAGATGTCGACGGTTCCGTCTTCGTTCGACTGCAGGAAGACTCCGAAGCCGGCCGGCGGCTGTGCGAGCCGGTCGACTTCTTCCTTGAGGGCCACGATCTGGTCGCGGGCCTCGCGCAGGGTATTGGCCAGACGCTCGTTCTGGGCGGAGACGCCTGCCAGGTTTGTCTGGAGCTCGACGATCCGCTCTTCGAGAATCCTCGTGTGTCGCGGAGAGTCGGCGAGCTTACGTCGCAGGACGGCGATTTCCTGCTCGAGATAGGCAACCTGGCCGGCGGGGTCCTCAGACCCTCGCCCGGGCCGGATGCCGCGGTTGATGTCGTCGTCGTGGGCTGCCACGGTCCTCACCTCCTCCAAGGGGAGCTGGACGCTTTCTGACCCTACCTGGGCTGGTGGTGATTGAAACCCCTAGATCACAAAGACGGTAGGGGTGTGTCCGATCTTCACCCTTGCGTACTCCCTCCTGCCAAGGAAATACCCACCCATCAACATCGGAAAGCAGCCGGTTGTAAGGTCGAAGTGTTCAACACCCGTCAGAGCTCGTGCGACTTGCCGCGAGTTGTGTCCGGGATGGATCACTCATCGCAGGGAACGGCAGGAGATATGACCGTGCAGCAGGAGGCTCCCGCGAGTGGCGCCGGCGAGGCCGGAGAGCCGCTCGAGGTCTGGATCGACCAGGACCTCTGCACCGGCGACGGCATCTGTGTGCAGTACGCGCCGGAGGTGTTCGAGCTGGACATCGATGGTCTGGCGTACGTGAAGAGCCCTGCCGACGAGCTGCTCGTGGAGGCGGGGGCGACGACTCCGGTTCCGCTGGTGCTGCTCCAGGACGTGGTCGATTCGGCGAAGGAATGTCCGGGTGACTGCATCCACGTAAGGCGTGTTTCGGACAGGGTCGAGGTCTACGGTCCCGACGCGGAGTGACGGTTCAAACACCCGTGGCGGTCGAGTCCGTAAGCTCCTGGCGGAATTTTCCGCCGGTCCAGCGCCACTTGGCGAGCTGCTTGGTGTCGGGGCTGTAGCGGGGTACCTCGGGTGAGGAGTAGCCGAGGAGCGTTGCCGTGACGGTGCCGTCGCGCAGGGTGAGGTCGGTCGCGGTCTGCCTGCGGCCGGCTTCGAGCAGGGTGGCGACGACGCGGGGGCCGGTGTTCTTGCCCGGGTCGCGGGTGAGGACGTAGATCGCGTGGGGCGGGGTTCCGGAGCCGGCGTCGCAGCGGACGGCGGCCACGGTTTCGGGGCGGCCGTCGCCGTCGAGGTCGCCTTCGGCGGTGGCCGTGACGGTCTGGGGCGCTCCGTTGCAGTCCAGGGGGTACGTGACGGCGTGCGCGTCCGGAGCGGGCGCCTCGGGGCCCTTCACGGGGTCCGTGGGGCTGGTGGCGCCGTTGGGTGCGGCGGAGGCTCCGGTGGCCGGGTCGGGCTGGAGGAATCCGGCGCCGGCTATGACGGCGGCCATGGCCGAGGCGGTGGCGAGCCAGTGGACGGGCCGCGCGCGGTGGTGCGCCAGGGGGTGGGGTGCTGGCGTCTGCTCGGCGGGGCTGTGCGTCACTCGGGGTGTCTCCTGTGCGAAGGGTGACGGGGAGCCAGCATCGTGCCACACCTCACATCGGGGTGGAACGGGCGGGTCCGGACCGGTGCTGCCGGGCGGTGGCGCTCACCTCGCGGGACAACGAAAAGACGCTGTGGCGCAGTTCCCGGCTCGTTCGGGGAACTGCGCCACAGCGTCTGTGTGTTGGGCGGGCGGTCGGCCGTGGGTCAGGCGCGGTCGCCGTCGGCGGACTCGACGGGCTCGGCGGTGACGGGCTCGGCGGTGGCCTTGGAGCCGGACTGGCTGCCCGGGCCGTCGTAGTCCTCGCCGTAGGCGCCCTTGGAGGGGCGGCGGCGGCGCATGGGCGGCTCGACGCCGTCGGCGAGGCGGCGGGCGGTGACGAGGAAGCCGGTGTGGCCGATCATCCGGTGGTCCGGGCGGACGGCGAGGCCTTCGACGTGCCAGTTGCGGATCATCGATTCCCAGGGCTGCGGTTCGGCGTAGCAGCCGAACTCGCGGATGGATTCGACGGTGCGCGAGAGCTGGGTGGTGGTGGCCACGTAGCAGCAGAGGATGCCGCCGGGGACCAGCGCCTTGGAGACTGCCTCGAGGCATTCCCAGGGGGCGAGCATGTCGAGGATCACGCGGTCGACGTCCGTGTCGGACAGGTTGTCCTGGAGGTCGCCCACGGTCAGCTGCCACGCGGGGTGCGGGCCGCCGAAGTAGCGCTCGACGTTGGCGGTGGCGATTTCGGCGAAGTCCGCGCGGCGCTCGTAGCTGTGGAGCATGCCCTGGTCGCCGATGGCGCGCAGCAGGAAGCTGCTCAGGGAGCCGGAGCCCACTCCTGCTTCCACGACGCGGGCGCCGGGGAAGATGTCGGCGAAGGCCAGGATCTGGCCCGCGTCCTTGGGGTAGACCACGGCGGCGCCGCGGGGCATGGACAGGACATAGTCGGGGAGCAGGGGACGCAGCGCGAGGTAGGCGACGTTGCCCGTGGTACGGACAACGCTTCCCTCGGGGGAGCCGATCAGCTCGTCGTGCGGGAAGGAACCCTTGTGGGTGTGGAAATTCTTCCCTGCTTCGAGCGTGAACGTGTAGTGGCGGCCCTTGGGGTCGGTGAGCTGTACCTGGTCCCCGACCTCGAAGGGCCCGCGTCGGCGGGCGGCACCGGTCGGTTCGGACATGTGACCAGTGTATTGGCTTCAGGACTGGGGCCGCGCCATGGCCTTCACGAAGGCCTTTTCGACGTCGAGGGTGGACAGGACGCCGTAGATGGCGCCGTCGGGTTCGAGGACGAGGTACTCGCTGGCGGGGTTGGCGCGGAGGTGGTCGAGGAGTGCTTCGCCGGAGAGTTCCGCTGAAACCTTCATGCCGTCGGTGAGGTCCTGGGAGAGGGTGCTGACGGCGACCCAGGGGCGGCGGTGTTCGGGGACGGCGGCGATGGCGGTTTCGCGGACGATGCCGGTGGGGTCTCCGAGTCCGTCGACGACGACGAGGGCGCGGGCGCCTGCTTCGTTGGCGCGGCGCAGGGCTTCGGAGAGGGGGGTGGCGTTCTGGACGGGGATGGCGCGGCGGGTGAGTTTGCGGGCCTGGAGTTCCGGGAGGTGTTCGCGCAGGCGGGCCATGCGCAGGCTGTTGCCGGCTCCGGTCCAGATGATCGCGGCGAGGATCGCGGCGAGCAGGGCATCCATGACGGTGTCCATGCCGCCGATCTCGTCGGCGGGGTTGCCGAGGGTGCCGGTGGAGTTCAGCAGGGGCAGGCCGAGGAGGACGGCGACGGCGAGGGCGCGGCCGGTCCAGGCGGCGGCGATGGTGCCGGTCATGGGTTTGCCGGTGATGCCCCAGATGACGGCGCGGAGCATGCGGCCGCCGTCGAGGGGCAGGCCGGGCAGGAGGTTGAAGGCGGCGACGAGGAGGTTGGAGATCATCAGGCCGGCGAGGAGGACGCCGGGGACGCTGGCGGGTTCGACGGTCTTCATGCCGAGGTAGAAGGCGCCGGCGAGGAGGAGGGAGAGGAGGGGGCCGACGAAGGCGAGGACGAATTCGCGGGCGGGGGTCTCGGATTCCTTCTCGATCTCGGAGACGCCGCCGAAGAACTGGAGCTGGATGCGGCGTACGGGGAGCTTGAAGCGCAGGGCCGCGAGGGTGTGGGCCAGTTCGTGGACGAGCACGGAGGCGTAGAAGGCGACGGCGAAGAAGAGCGCGACGAGGTACCGGGCGGGGCCGAGGTCGGGGAGGATGCGGTCGAGCTGGTCGCCGAAGACCCAGGTGATGAGGGCGGCGACGAGGAACCAGCTGGGCGAGACGTAGACGGGTACGCCGAAGGGGCGGCCCATGAGGAGTCCGCCGCCCGGTCCTGAGCGCCGGCCCGCGCGCTCGCCGGTTTCGTCGGTGTCTGCCACGGTTTTCCTTCGTTCGCTGCTGTCCGGCGCTGGGTGCGCGTCGGCGGTTCTTCCGCTTTTTCCCGGTGCTGTGGGGGTGCGCCGTCGCGTGGTGTGATGCTCCGATCATGCAGTGCGAGGGGGCTTTGCGTCGATGGTATGCGCGTGCTGTCGGTGGCGGGTCGTAGGGTTTTGTGTATGACGACGAGCCCCGGTAGTGGTCCGGACGACGCAGTGAGCAGTTCCGTGCCCGGCCCGGCGGTGGCCGCGGCGCCTTCTTCGCTGTCTCCTTCGCGGGCGAGCGATTTCATGCGGTGTCCGTTGTTGTACCGGTTCCGGGTGATCGACAAGCTGCCGGAGAAGCCGAGTGCGGCGGCGACGCGGGGGACGTTGGTGCACGCGGTGCTGGAGCGGCTCTTCGATCATCCGGCGTCGGAGCGGACGGCGCCGCGGGCGAAGGCGTTGATCCCGGGGCAGTGGGACCGGCTCCTGGAGTCGAAGCCGGAGCTGACGGAGCTGTTCGCGGAGGGTGACGAGGGGGTGGAGCTGGCGCGTTGGCTGGGTGAGGCCGAGGCGCTGGTGGAGCGGTGGTTCACGTTGGAGGACCCGACCCGGCTGGAGCCGGTGGAGCGGGAGTTCTTCGTGGAGACGGAGCTGGAGTCGGGGCTGCGGCTGCGCGGGATCATCGACCGGGTGGACGTGGCGCCGACGGGTGAGGTGCGGATCGTCGACTACAAGACGGGCAAGGCGCCGCGGCCGGAGTACGCCGAGGGTGCGCTGTTCCAGATGAAGTTCTACGCGCTGGTGGTGTGGCGGCTCAAGGGTGTGGTGCCGCGGCGGCTGCAGCTGGTGTACCTGGGCAGTGGGGACGTGTTGACGTACGACCCGGTGATCGAGGATCTGGAGCGGATGGAGCGCAAGCTGCTGGCTCTGTGGGACGCGATCCGGGAGGCGACGCTCAGTGGTGACTGGCGTCCGCGGCGGACGAAGCTGTGCGGATGGTGTGATCATCAGGCGGTGTGTCCCGAGTTCGGCGGGACTCCCCCGGCCTACCCTCTGAGCATCGTGCCGCTCGGTGGGGTGGAGGGTCCGTCCGGTCCGTAGGCGGGCCGGGGTGGGGCCGTGGGCGGGCCCGGGGAGGAATCGTCGTCTCCGGGTCAGGGCAGAATGGGCGGCGTCCCCGATGGCGTCCGACGAATACGAGGTAGACCCTGTGGCGATCCGCGTACTGCTGGTCGACGACCAGCCGCTCCTGCGCACCGGTTTCCGGATGATCCTGGAGGCGGAGGCGGACCTGGCGGTGGTCGGCGAGGCCGGGGACGGGCTGCAGGCGCTGGACCAGGTGCGGGCGCTCCAGCCCGATGTGGTGCTGATGGACATCCGGATGCCGCGGATGGACGGGGTGGAGGCGACCCGGCAGATCACCGGTCCGGGCCGGGACGGGCCGGCGAAGGTGCTGGTGCTGACCACGTTCGATCTGGACGAGTACGTGGTGGAGGCGTTGCGGGCGGGTGCCAGTGGTTTCCTGCTGAAGGACGCTCCGGCGCAGGAGCTGGTGCAGGCGATCCGGGTGGTGGCGGGTGGCGAGGCGATGCTCGCGCCGAGCATCACGCGGCGGCTGCTGGACAAGTACGCGGGTCATCTGCCGTCGGGCGAGGACACCATGCCGGACATGATCGGTACGTTGACCGAGCGCGAGGTCGAGGTGCTGAAGCTGGTGGCGCGGGGGCTGTCGAACGCGGAGATCGCGGCGGATCTGTTCGTGAGCGAGACGACGGTGAAGACGCATGTGGGTCATGTGCTGACGAAGCTGGGTCTGCGCGACCGGGTGCAGGCCGCGGTGTACGCGTACGAGAGCGGTCTGGTGCGGCCGGGCGCGGGCCAGTAGCGGGCGCGCGGCGCAGGTGTACGGGGACGGGCCCGCTTCCGCGTGACGCGGAGGCGGGCCCGTTGCCGTGGTGGCCGGTTCAGCCCTTGCTGATCTCCCAGAAGCGGAAGACGGTCGAGGCGTCGAGGGACCACTGCAGGCCGGTGACGTTCTTGCGGGTGACGGCGTACTGCTTGCTCTGCCAGAGCGGGAGGAGCGGGACCTCGTCGGCGACGATGTCCTGGAGGCGGCCGTATTCGTTGGCGGCGGCGCCGCGGTCGGACTTGGCGGAGGTCGACGGGATGATCGTCCCGGTGATCTCCTTGTTGTCGTAGTTGTTGCGCAGGACGTTGTCCGGGCCGAAGAACGGCTGGGTGAAGTTGTCGGCGTCGGGGTAGTCGGGGACCCAGCCCTTGACGTAGACGCCGTACTTGCCGGCTTCGATGTCCTTCTCGTACTGCTCGAACTCGACGGACTTGACGTCGGCTTCGAAGAGGCCGCTGTCGTTGAGCTGCTTGGCGATGAGCTGGAACTGCTGGTCGGTCGAGGGTCCGTAGCGGCTGGGCGTCGAGTACAGGGTGATCTTCACCTTGTCCTTGATGCCGGCGGCGCGCAGGACGGCCTTGGCCTTCTCGGGCTGGGGGCTGCCGCCGTAGCGGTCGAAGAAGGGCGTGGTGTGGGAGGCGATGCCGGCCGGGACGATGGAGTACAGCGCGGTGGCCGTGCCGTCGTAGACCTGCTTGACGAGGGCTTCGCGGTCGATGAGGTAGGCGAAGGCCTTGCGGACGGGGAGCTTTCCGGCGACCGGGTCGTTGATGTTGAAGACGAGGTGTTCGACTTCGGCGCCGGCGCCCTGGATGACCTCGACCTTCTGGTCGCCGGTCTGGGAGGCGAGGCCGGCGATGTCCTTGGCGGCGAGGCCGCGGAAGGCGAAGTCGACGTCTCCGCTTTCGAGGACCTTCTTGAGGGCGGCCTGGTCCTCGTTGAAGAACTTCATGGTGACGCCGTTGTTCTTCGGCTTGGCCTTGCCGCTGTAGGAGTCGTTGACGGAGAAGCTCGCGCTCTTGTCGTTGATCGAGTCCAGTTTGTAGACGCCGGAGCCGGTGGCCTTGCCGTCCGTGCGGAGCTTGTCCGCGGGGTACTCGGTGTGGTCGACGATGGAGCCGGCACCCGAGGCGATCTTGCTGGGGAAGGTGGCGTCGGGCGTCTTGAGGTTGAAGACGACGGTCTTGTCGTCGGGGGTCTCGATGGAGCCGATCGAAGCGAGCATGACGGCGGGGCCGTTCTCGTCACCGATCTTCAGGGTGCGCTCGAAGGAGTACTTGACGTCCTTGGAGGTGAGGCTGTTGCCGTTGCTGAACTTCAGGCCGCCGCGCAGGGTGCACTCGAACACCTTGCTGTCGCTGCCCTTGAAGCCGCAGGACTGCGCGGCGTCGGGTTCGGGCGTGGTGCCGCCCTTGGGGAAGCTGAGCAGGGACTGGAAGACGTTGTTGAAGAGCAGCCAGGAGCCGGGGTCGTAGCCCGAGGCCGGGTCGGTGGCCTTCACCCTGTCGGATATGCCCATGACGACGCCCTTGCCGCTGCCGGCGCTGGAGCCATCCGTCGAACCGCAACCGCTGAGCAGCGCGGCGGCGGTGGCAGCGCCGAGCGGGGCCGCCAACCACTGGTTACGTTTCATCACGCGAACGTCCTTCTCAGTCTCACTGGCTCATCTGGATTGGTCTTCCGGTCCGCGGTGTCGGTGCGGGCCGTCCTTCTCGGTGGTCAGCCGCTGACGCCGCGGCCGAGTTCCCACAGCTGGAGGTCGGAGATGGCGTTGACCGACCACTCCACTCCGGTGATCCCGTCGCGGGCGGCGACGTACTGCTTGCCCTGCCACAGGGGCAGGACGGGTACGTCCTCGGCGACGATGTCCTGCATCTCCGTGATCGCGGGGACGGCGACGTTGCGGTCGACGGCGCGCCGGGATTCGGGGATGAGCTTGGTGCGCACCGTGGTGTTGGCGTACGGCGTGCCCAGGAAGTTGTCCTGCTCCAGGAACGGGGCGAGGAAGTTGTCGGCGTCGGGGTAGTCGGGGAACCAGCCGAGTCCGTAGACGGCGTAGTCGCCCTTCTTCTGGGCGGGGCGGAAGTCGGCCCAGTCGGTGCCCTGGACGGTGACGTCGAAGAGCTGGGTGGAGTTCAGCTGGGTCTTGAGGGCTTCGAACTCGGCCGCGGTGCCGTCGCCGTAGTGGTCGTTGGTGTAGTTGAGCGTGATCTTGACCGGGGTCTTGATCCCGGCGGACTTCAGCAGGTCGGCGGCCTTGGCGGTGTTGGCCTCGCCGTACTTGTTGAAGAAGGAGTTGACGTGGCCGGTGACGGAGGCGGGGACCAGCGAGTACAGGGGCTGGGCGGACTTTCCGTACACCTTGGAGATCAGGGAGCCCCGGTCGACGGCGGCGGCGAGGGCCTGGCGCACGGCCTTGTCCTTGACGGTGGGGGCCTCGGTGTTGAAGCCGAGGTAGCGGATCTCCAGGCCGGGCATGGGGACGAGCTTGATGCCCTTGGGGGGCTTGGCGGAGAGCTCGGTGATCTGGGCGGGCGACAGGGTGCGGGAGACCATGTGGATGGTTCCGTTTTCCAGGGCCTTGCCCATGGCGTCGGAGTCTTCGAAGGCGCGGAGTTCGGCCTTGTCGTTCTGCATCTTCAGATCCCCGCGGTAGTGGGGGTTCTTGCTGAAGACGGCGCGGACGAGGCGGTTGTCCTTGACTTCGGTCTTCACCGTGTAGGGGCCGGAGCCGTCGACGGCGAAGCCCGGGCGGAGCTTCTTGGCGTCGTACTTCTTGGCGCTGACGATGCCGGCGGCAGGGGTGGAGAGCTTGTACGGGAACGTCGCGTCGGAGGTCTTCAGGTGGAAGACGACGGTGTCGGCGCTCTTCGCCTCGACGGTGTCGATGGTCGACAGGAGCGAGGAGGGGCCGTTCTCGTCCTTGATGGCGAGGACGCGTTCGATGGAGAACTTGACGTCCTGGGCGGTGAGCGGGTCTCCGTCGGCGAACGTGAGGCCGGGGCGCAGGGTGCAGCGGTAGCTCTGGTTGCCGGTGTCGGTGAAGCGGCAGTCGTTGGCCGCTTCGGGGACGGGCTGGCCGCCGCCGCGCGGGGTGTGCATCAGCGTCTGGACGGTCTGGCGCAGGATGTTCCAGGTGCCGGCGTCATAGGCGTAGGCGGGGTCGAGCGGGGCGGGGGCGTAGTCGGCTGCCTCGAACCGGTCGGTGGTTCCGACGACGATCGCCCCGGATCCCGCTCCGCCGCCGCTGGTGCTGCCGCAGGCGGTCAGCGCGGGGGTGAGCAGTCCGGCGGCTGCCGTCAGCACCATGGTCTTGCGGTTCATGCTGGAAGTACTCCCTCGACCCGGCACTTGTTCAAAGCTGGCGTGGAGGGCATCGCGACGGTCGCCCGTTCTGGGCGGAACGATCGGGCCGGTGTTGTGACGATCGGTCCACGCGGTTCCGGAACAGGGGGTGTGTTTCCGGGACGGCTGAGGTGCGGCGCAGTGCCCGGATCGACATTAGTGGCCTGTGGAGGGGTGGCTTGAACCGGTCGGAGCGGGGGCGTTGTCACTGTGTTGCGGGCGCTGACGGGGGGTGTGCGCGGGGGTGGGCGCAGATTCGGTCAGGCAGTGATCAATAGGGACACAAGGGGTGGGTCGGGAGGGCGCGGAGTGGTGCGAAGGGGGCCTTGCGGGTGACAAAGGTCACCTGGGACAACTCCCCCGGGAGGGATGGAATTTCGGCCTCCGGGGTAATGCGCGAAAGATCCGCCCGCGGGATCTCGGTCCTGGGGACGGATCTTTCGGTACGGAGCGTGCGCGATCAGTTCATCGGAGTGATCAGCGAGCGCAGGAACGACAGGTCGACGTCCTCGAGGGAGCGCACGATGGTGCGGCCGGGCGCGGGGTCGATCCGGCCGACGGAGGGGATGGCGACGACGCGGCAGCCGGCGGCCTCGGCGGCGGCCACGCCGGTGACGGTGTCCTCGATGACGGCGCAGCGCGAGGGGTGCGCGCCGAGCGCGCCGGCGGCGAGGAGGTAGGGGTCGGGGTGCGGTTTGGTGCGCGGGACCTCGTCGCCGGCGACGGTCATGGTGAAGCGGTCCCGGCCGAGGGTGAGCAGGACCTGGTCGATGACCCGGCGGTGGGAGGCGGAGACCAGGGCGGTGGGCACGTTGTGCCGGGCCAGCTCGCTCAGGAGGCGTTCGGCGCCGGGCATGAGGGGGACGCGGTCGGCGATGCGGGCTTCGAAGCGCTCGTTGAGCAGCACCGTGAGTTCGGCGAGGCCGATCTCGGCGCCGGTGGATTCGATGAGGAAGCCGGCGCTGCGGGTCATGGGGCCGCCGACGACCACGTCGCGCCAGGATTCGTCGAGGCGGTGGCCGAGCTCGCCGAAGACGTCGACCTCGATCTCCCACCAGAAGCCCTCGGTGTCCACGAGGGTGCCGTCCATGTCGAGCAGCACCGCCTGCAGGGCATGTCCGTCGGCCGTACGGGCGACGGGGGCGGGGACTGTGCTCGTCATGCGCGCACCTTTCGACAGGTCCTCGGGGGACGACAAGGCCGGTCACCTCACCTCGGGCGCGTGCCCGGGGGCTACAGGTGACCGGCCTGTATGGGACCGACTAGTGTACGCCGGTCCGTGTCAGCGTGCGTTGAAATACTTCGCTTCGGGGTGGTGGATCACGATCGCGTCGGTGGACTGCTCCGGGTGGAGCTGGAACTCCTCGGAGAGGTGGACGCCGATCCGCTCGGGCTGCAGGAGGTCGGCGATCTTGGCGCGGTCCTCCAGGTCGGGGCAGGCCCCGTAGCCCAGGGAGAAGCGGGCACCGCGGTACTTCAGGTCGAACATGTCCTCGACCTTGGCCGGGTCCTCGCCGCCGAATCCGAGCTCGGCGCGGACGCGGGCGTGCCAGTACTCGGCCATGGCCTCGGCCAGCTGGACGGACAGGCCGTGCAGCTCGAGGTAGTCGCGGTAGGAGTCGGACTCGAACAGCTTGGCCGTGGCCTCGCCGATCTTCGAGCCGACGGTGACGACCTGGAGGCCGACGACGTCGGTCTCGCCGGACTCCTCCGGGCGGAAGAAGTCGGCCAGGCACAGGCGGCGGCCGCGGCGCTGGCGCGGGAAGGTGAAGCGGGTCCGCTCGTTGCCGGCCTCGTCGAGGATGATCAGGTCGTCGCCCTTGGACACGCAGGGGAAGTACCCGTAGACCACGGCCGCTTCGAGCAGGTTCTCGGTGTGCAGCTTGTCCAGGAGGCCGCGCAGGCGCGGACGGCCCTCGCTCTCGACGAGCTCCTCGTACGTGGCTCCGCCCGCGCGGGCCTGCTTGAGGCCCCACTGGCCCTTGAACAGGGCGCCCTCGTCCAGCCAGGAGGCGTAGTCCTTGAGCGGGATGCCCTTGACCACGCGGGTGCCCCAGAACGGCGGGGTGGGGACCGGGTTGTCGGTGGAGGTGTCGGAGCGGCCGCCGGGCTCCTGGTCCTCCTCGACCAGGACCGGAGTGTCGCGCTTGGCCACGCGGCGCTGCTTGAGCTCGGGCAGGGTGGCTCCGGGGACTCCGCGCTTGACGGCGATGAGGGCGTCCATGAGGCGCAGGCCCTCGAAGGCGTCGCGGGCGTAGCGGACTTCGCCCTCGTAGATCTCGTGGAGGTCCTGTTCGACGTAGGCGCGGGTGAGGGCGGCGCCGCCGAGGATGACCGGGTAGTCGGCGGCCAGCTTGCGCTGGTTGAGCTCCTCCAGGTTCTCCTTCATGATCACCGTCGACTTGACCAGGAGGCCCGACATGCCGATGACGTCGGCCTT
>NZ_JBSGXB010000209.1:0-13475 GCF_053609185.1 Streptomyces sp. NPDC054956
TGTCCCGGCTGCGGCGCCGCCGCACGGGGGCCGGCCCCCGGACCCCCGCGCCTCAAACGCCGGCGGGGCTGAAAGATCGCCTCAAACGCCGGCGGGGCTGGATTCGGCCGGCGGTGCCCGCGTCCCCGGCCCTGGGCGTCGGCTGAGCTCAAAGATCGCCTCAAGCGCCGGCGGGGCTGGATTTGGCCGGCGTCAGCCGTCAGCCAGGTGCCGGGCGCCGGTGGGCGACGGGGCGTATACGGCTCCGGGAGGCGGGCTCTGAGAGACTGGGGGGGATGAACGAGACACCCACGCGCGTGTACGCCGAGATCGATCTTGACGCCGTCCGGGAGAACGTGCGCGCACTGCGCGAACGGGCGCCCCGGTCCGAGCTGATGGCTGTCGTCAAGGCGGACGCCTACGGGCACGGAGCCCTGGCCTGCGCCAAGGCCGCGCAGGAGGCCGGGGCCGGCTGGCTCGGGACCGCCACGCCCGAGGAGGCGCTCGCGCTGCGCGCCGCCGGGATCGGCGGACGCATCCTGTGCTGGCTGTGGACCCCCGGCGGGCCGTGGCGCGAGGCCATCGAGGCCGACATGGACGTGTCCGTCAGCGGGATGTGGGCCCTCGACGAGGTACGGGCGGCCGCCCGCGCCGCCGGGCGGACCGCCCGGATCCAGCTCAAGGCCGACACCGGGCTCGGCCGCAACGGCTGCCAGCCCGCCGACTGGGCGGAGCTCGTCGGCGCGGCCGTCGCCGCCCAGGCCGAGGGGACCGTCCACGTCACCGGGCTCTGGTCCCACTTCGCCTGCGCCGACGAACCCGGCCACCCGTCGATCCAGCTCCAGCTCGGCGCCTTCCGCGACATGCTCGCGTACGCCGAGAAGGAGGGCGTCGAGCCCGAGGTCCGGCACATCGCCAACTCGCCCGCGACCCTCACCCTGCCCGAGAGCCACTTCGACCTCGTGCGCTGCGGGCTCGCGGTCTACGGGGTCTCGCCCGCTCCCGAGCTCGGCACTTCCGCCCAGCTCGGCCTGCGGCCCGCCATGGCCCTGAAGGCCTTCGTGGCCCTGGTCAAGGAGGTCCCCGCCGGACACGGCGTCAGTTACGGGCACCACTACGTGACCGAGGGCGAGACCCGCCTCGCCCTGATCCCGGCGGGCTACGCCGACGGAATCCCGCGGCACGCCTCGGGCCGCGGCTCCGTCCTCCTCGGCGGGAAGACGAGGTACGCCGCCGGGCGCGTGGCCATGGACCAGTTCGTCGTGGACCTGAGCGGCGACGACCACGTACGCGTCGGCGACGAGGCCGTCATCTTCGGCGACGGCACGCACGGCGAGCCCACGGCCGAGGACTGGGCTCGAGCGGCTGACACCATCGCGTATGAGATCGTCACCCGTATCGGGGCCAGGGTGCCCCGGGTGTACCTCAACGGGTGTCCCGCAACGGCTGAGTGAGGACGGCGGCGTGAGCGAGAACTGGCGCAAGGCCGGCTGGGCCGGCGCCGCCATCGGCGTGATAGCCGCGGGCGCGGCGGCCGGTGTCGCGGTCGAACGGATCACCGTCGGACGGGGCATGCGCATGAAGGCGCGCCTCGCCCTCGACGCGACCGGGGACTACGGCTCCCTGCGCGGCACCCCCGGCACCGCGTGGGCCGACGACGGCACCGCGCTGTACTACGAGGTCGACGAGCTGCCCGAGGAGGGCAAGCGGCGCCGGCTGCGCCGCAAGGCACCCGCTCAGCCCACCGTGGTCTTCTGCCACGGCTACTGCCTCGCGCAGGACTCCTGGCACTTCCAGCGGGCCGCCCTGCGCGGTCTGGTCCGCGCCGTGTACTGGGACCAGCGCAGCCACGGCCGCAGCGCGCGCGGCCTCGCCCAGGCCGAGGGCGCACCGGTGACCTTCGAGCAGCTCGGCCGGGACCTGGCGGCCGTCATCGCGGCCGCCGCCCCCGAGGGCCCGCTGGTCCTGGTCGGCCACTCGATGGGCGGCATGACGATCATGGGGCTGGCGGACGGGTTCCCCGAGCTCATCCGGGACCGGGTGGCCGCGGTGGCGCTGGTCGGCACCTCCAGCGGCCGGCTGGGGGAGGTCACGTACGGGCTGCCCTCCGTCGGGTTCGGGGCCGTACGGCGCATCCTGCCCGGCGTGCTCAAGGCGCTCGGTACGCAGGTGGAGCTGGTGGAGAAGGGCCGGCGGGCCACCGCCGACCTGTTCGCCGGCATGGTCAAGATGTACTCCTTCGCCTCCCGCGACGTGGACCCGGGCGTCGCCCGCTTCGCCGAGCGGCTCATCGAGGCCACCCCCATCGACGTGGTCGCCGAGTTCTACCCGGCCTTCCAGGCGCACGACAAGACGGCCGCCCTCCAGCGGTTCGCGGACATCCCGGTCACCGTCATCGCCGGGGACCGCGACATGGTCACCCCGCCCGGCCACAGCCGGGCCATCAAGGAGGCGCTGCCCTCTGCCGAACTGGTGGTCCTGGAGTCCGCCGGGCACCTGATGATGCTGGAGCACCCGGACACCGTGACCGGGCTGCTCACCGAGCTGCTGGCGCGCACCGGGGTGGTGTCCGTACCGGCTAACGTTGGCGGGCATGGAAGAAGTACCGCGGGAAGCACCGCGCAGCCGGACCCAGGAGCAGGCACCGGAGCGGGCGCAGGCGCCTGACGCCGAAGCACACGTCACCGTCGGCTCGCCCGACGCCATGCAGGACCTCGGCCGCAGGATCGCCGCGCTGCTGCGCCCCGGCGACCTGGTCCTGCTGACCGGGGAGCTCGGCGCCGGCAAGACCACCCTGACCCGCGGCCTCGGCGAGGGCCTCGGCGTGCGCGGGGCGGTGACCTCGCCGACCTTCGTGATCGCCCGGGTCCATCCCTCGCTGACCGGCGGTCCGGCGCTGGTGCACGTGGACGCGTACCGGCTGGGCGGCGGGCTGGACGAGATGGAGGACCTGGACCTCGACGTCTCGCTGCCCGAGTCCGTCGTCGTCGTGGAATGGGGCGACGGCAAGGTCGAGGAGCTGTCCGACGACCGGCTGCACGTGGTGATCCGCCGGGCGGTCGGCCACGAGGAGGTCCTCGACGACGTACGGGAGGTCGCGGTCCGCGGTGTCGGGGCGCGCTGGTCCGCCGGAGCCGGTCTGGAGACCCTCGCGGGCGTCCTCTCGGAGTAAACGTCCCGACAACTCGTCGGCAAGATATTGCGCGGGTGGCCGCGCGCGTGGTCACATGGGTACCGAGGGCTGGTTAGGCGTACCTAAGTACAGGCTGGCCCCGTCCAGGAGGCAGCCATGTCGACAGCAGGAGCAGCGCGCGTCCCCCGCACGTCCGGCGTGTCCATGGGCGCTCTGCTCGCCGCGGGCGCCGCGGCGAGCGCCGTGTCGACGCCGCCCGCGCGCGAGCCCGCCGAGGACCTCTACCCCGCGGGCGAAGCGGCCGCGGACGGCGAACAGGCCGCTCCGGAGTCCGAAGCGGCCTGAGGCGGGACGGCAGGGTCCCTCGTACGGGTGAAATCGGCGTGTCGCGGCCGGGGTGTCGCGGCACGGGCGCCGGTCCCCGGTCGGGGAACGGCTCGGGGAACGGCTCAGGGAACGACGACGACCTTCGAGCCGATCGTCGCGAAGGCCCACATCGCGTCGCCGTCGGCGCGGGTCATGCGCACGCCGCCGGTCTTCTTGTTCGGGTCGGGAGCCGGCAGCTGGTTGTCCACGCGGGCGCTGAAGCCGACCACGACGCCCTCCGGGCTGGCGAAGCGGACCACGTGCTCGATCGGCACGCCGTCCGAGCCGGTCACCGTGGCCGCGCGCGAGCCCACCGTGTAGCGGCCCGGCGCAGGATGGACCGTGCTCGGCACCACCGCGAACGACTTGGGCTCCTGGCCCTCGGCTCCCACCAGCCACACCCGCTTCGCGCCCACCGAGTACACGACGCGCACCCCGGTGCCGGAGCCGGCCGGTACGGGCACCGGCTTCCCGGGATCCGTCTTGGCGGCGCCCGAGTCGCTCGGAGCGGGCGCGGGAGTCTGCGCGGCGGCCTTCGGCGGGTGCGCGGGGGCGGTGGCGGAAGCCTGGTAGCCGAGGAGACCGACCACGGCGAGCGCCGCGACGGTGAGCCCGGCCACGATTCCCGAGCTGCTGCGTGCCACCTTGCTCCACCTCTCCGCATGGTCCGATGTCGTCGAACGCCCGGCCGGGCCGCCCGTCGAACGATCAGCTGAACGCCACGTCGAACGGTCGGGGCCGGGACCTGGGTCGAAGGTAGCAGCCGGGGTGCCCGCAGACCGGCCGCAAGGGCCCGGGGCCCCGGAGTCGTAGGCTGTTCGCGTGCTCTTGCTCGCTGTAGATACCGCCACGCCCGCCGTCACCGTCGCCCTGCACGACGGCGAGTCCGTCCTCGCCGAGTCGAACCAGGTCGACGCCCGCCGCCACGGGGAGCTCCTGCTGCCCTCCGTCGACAAGGTCCTCGCCGAGGCGGGGGTCAAGCTCGAAGCCGTCACCGGCATCGTCGTCGGCGTCGGCCCCGGCCCCTACACCGGACTGCGGGTCGGCCTCGTGACCGCCTCCACCTTCGCCTCCGTCCTCGGCGTGCCCGTGTACGGGCTGTGCACCCTGGACGGCCTGGCCTACGCGGCCGGCGCCGCCGGGATCGAGGGCCCCTTCACCGTCGCCACCGACGCGCGGCGCAAGGAGGTCTACTGGGCCCGGTACGAGGACCCGCGCACCCGGGTCGGCGAGCCCGCGGTGGACCGGCCGGCCGACATCGCCGACCGGGTCGCCGGACTGCCCGCCGTCGGGCAGGGCGCCCGGCTCTACCCGGAGGTCTTCACCGACGCACGGGACCCCGAGCACCAGTCGGCCGGCGCCCTCGCGGCCCTGGCCGCGGAGCGGATCGCCGCCGGAGCGGCGTTCGAGAACGCCGACGGCCTGCCCCCGGCCCCGCTCTACCTGCGCCGGCCCGACGCCCAGGTGCCCAAGAACTACAAGGTGGTCACCCCGAAGTGACCGGCCCGAACGCCCCGGCCGCCGGGGCCGTGCTGCTGCGCGAGATGCGCTGGTGGGACATCGGGCCCGTGCTGGAACTGGAGCACGAGCTCTTCCCCGAGGACGCCTGGTCCGCCGGGATGTTCTGGTCCGAGCTCGCCCACGCGCGCGGCCCCGAGGCCACCCGCCACTACGTCGTCGCCGAAGCCCCGGACGGCCGCCTGGTCGGCTACGCCGGGCTGGCCGCCGCCGGCGACCTGGGCGACGTACAGACCATCGCGTCCGCGCGCGACCAGTGGGGCACCGGGCTCGGCGCCCGGCTGCTGACCGACCTGCTGCGCGCCGCCACCGCGTTCGAGTGCGCCGAGGTGCTCCTGGAGGTGCGGGTGGACAACACCCGCGCCCAGAAGCTGTACGAGCGCTTCGGCTTCGAGCCGATCGGCTTCCGGCGGGGCTACTACCAGCCCGGCAACGTGGACGCGCTCGTGATGCGCCTCGCCGACCCCGCCACCTCCCTGCCCCCGACAGACCAAGACGCCGTAAGAAGTGAGACCCATGGCTGACGAACCGCTCGTCCTCGGCATCGAGACCTCCTGCGACGAGACCGGCGTCGGCGTCGTACGCGGCACCACCCTGCTCGCGGACGCCATCGCGTCGAGCGTCGACGAGCACGCCCGCTTCGGCGGGGTCGTGCCCGAGGTGGCCTCCCGCGCGCACCTGGAGGCGATGGTCCCCACCATCGAGCGCGCCCTGAAGGAGGCCGGGGTCAGCGCCCGCGACCTCGACGGCATCGCGGTCACCGCCGGCCCCGGCCTCGCCGGAGCGCTGCTGGTGGGCGTCTCGGCCGCGAAGGCTTACGCGTACGCGCTCGGCAAGCCGCTGTACGGGGTGAACCACCTGGCCTCGCACATCTGCGTCGACCAGCTGGAGCACGGGCCGCTGCCCGAGCCGACGATGGCGCTGCTCGTCTCCGGCGGGCACTCCTCGCTGCTGCTGGCCCCCGACATCACCTCCGACGTGCGGCCGCTGGGCGCGACCATCGACGACGCGGCGGGCGAGGCCTTCGACAAGATCGCCCGCGTGCTGCAGCTGGGCTTCCCCGGCGGGCCGGTCATCGACCGGCTCGCGCGCGAGGGAGACCCGAAGGCGATCAACTTCCCGCGCGGGCTGACCGGGCCGCGCGACGCGGCGTACGACTTCTCCTTCTCCGGGCTCAAGACCTCGGTCGCGCGCTGGATCGAGGCGAAGCGCAAGGCGGGCGAGGACGTGCCGGTCCGCGACGTGGCGGCCTCCTTCCAGGAGGCCGTGGTGGACGTGCTGACGCGCAAGGCGATCCGCGCCTGCAAGGACGAGGGCGTCGACCACCTGATGATCGGCGGCGGGGTCGCGGCCAACTCCCGGCTGCGCTCGCTCGCGCAGGAGCGGTGCGACGACGCGGGGATCGTCCTGCGGGTGCCGCGGCCGGGGCTGTGCACGGACAACGGCGCGATGGTGGCGGCGCTGGGCGCGGAGATGGTCAAGCGGAACAGGCCCGCCTCGGACTGGGACCTGTCGGCGGACTCCTCGCTGCCGGTGACCGACCCGCACGTTCCCGGGCGTTCGCACGACCACTCCGACGACCACTCCCACGAGCACGGAGCGGGCCACGGCCACGGCCACGATCACGATCACGATCACGTGCACGAGCTGAGCAAGGACAACCTGTACTCGTGAGCACCGTCGCGCTGATGTGGGAGGCCCGGGCCGTGCCCGGGCGGGGCAACGAGCTGCTGGAGTGGGCCCGTTCGCGGGTCCTGGCCCAAGAGCCGGTGCGCCGCGAGGTGTTCCGGGCACCGCAGGACCGGGTGCTCGTCATCACCTGGTGGGAGACGCCCGGGGGAGTCGGCGACGAGCTGCCCGAACTCCCGGAGCCGGCGGCCGATTTGATCACGCGGGCGGTGCACCGCTGGCGCTTCGAGTCGGTCGAGGCCGAGGGGCCCGGCGGAAGCTGAGCCTCCGGGCAGGGGCCCGGAGGGTGCCCGCGGCCCTGACGCTATGGTCATGCGCATGCCCCGCCTTGACCTGCCTCCGCCGCCCCCTCCCGCGCACCTGCGCGCCTGGTTCGACGAGCACGCCGAACGAGCGGTACGGGCCGACCGCGCCCGGTTCCTGAGCGAGCTCGGGCGGCGCAGTCTGGGGGTCGGGCGGCTGCTGCTGCTCTGGGCGGTCTCGGCGGTCTTCGCCCTCGGCTGGTCCTTCGTCGGCATGGCCCTGATGGCCTTCGAGGCGCACGACCCGTTCTCGTACCTCTTCGGCGTGATCTTCGCCGTCCTCGGGGTGGGCGTGCTGATACCGGCCGGATTCTGGTTCGCCTGGGGCGCCAAGCGGGACCGGCAGGTGCGCCGGCTGATGTGCGCGTGGGCGGAACTGGCACCGGACCCGGACACCGACCGCGCGATGCGGGCGCCGGGGCGCAGCCTCACCTGGCTGCTGGCCTCCTTCGCCCTGGGCGCGTTCGGGCTCTGGGTGACCTTCGGGTCCGCGGCCGGGGCCCGGCCGGGCGCGGACACGTACGGCGAGGTCGCCTACACCATGGGCCTCGGCATGATCCTGTGGATCACCGCCCTGCTGGGCCTGGGCAAGGCGGGCGCGCACTACCGGTGGGCGATCCGCTTCTAGGCCGTCTCTTTCGGATCAGGCCGTGCCCGTGTCGGGGGCCGTCACCGGTGAGCCGATCAGCATCGAGGGCGCCCCGGCGACCCGGGTCAGGAACACGGTCGCGGAGTGGGGTCCCTGCGGCTTCACCTTCTTGCGCAGCTCCTCCGGCTCGATCGCCGAGCCGCGCTTCTTCACCGTCAGGATCCCGACCCCGCGCTCGCGGAGCAGTGCCTTGAGCTTCTTCAGCCCGAAGGGCAGCACGTCGGTGATCTCGTACGAGGTCGCGTACGGGGTCGCGCGCAGCTCGTCCGCGGTGATGTACGCGATGGTCGGGTCGATCAGCCGGCCGTCCAGCTGCTCGGCGACCTCGGCGACGAGGTGCGCCCGGATGACGGCGCCGTCGGGCTCGTAGAGGTAGCGGCCCACCGGCCCGGCCTCGGGATCGGGCAGCGGATCGGAGGTCGCCAGGGCACGCGGCCCGGGCAGCAGGGTGGCGCGGATCTCGCCGGGGGCGGTGCCGAACCACAGGACGGCCTCCTTCACGTCCCCCTGGTCGGAGATCCACTCCGCCTCGGCCTCGGCGGGCACGGCCTCGTGCGGGATGCCGGGGGCGATCTTGATGGCGGCGAACTTCGCGGCGCGGGCGGTCTCCACGGCCCAGGACAGCGGCGGGGAGTAGGACTCGGGGTCGAAGATCCGGCCGCGGCCGCCACGGCGGGCCGGGTCGATGAAGACGGCGTCGTACCCGGCGGTGTCGACCTCGGTCACGTCCGCCTCCCGGACCTCGATCAGGTCCGCCAGCCCCAGCGCCTCGGCGTTGGCGCGCGCGACGGCGACGGTCAGCGGGTCGTGGTCCACCGCCAGTACGCGGATGCCGAGCCGGGCCAGGGCCAGGGCGTCGCCGCCGATGCCGCAGCACAGGTCCGCGAGGCTGCGTACGCCCAGGGCGGCCAGGCGCTCGGCGCGGTACGAGGCCACGGAGGCGCGGGTGGCCATCTCCCCGCCGCCGGGGGTGAAGTACATCCGGTGGGCGTCCTCGGCCCCGAACTTCGCCACCGCGCGCTGCCGCAGCCGGGCCTGCCCGAGGGCGGCGGAGACGAGCGCGGCGGGGTGGTCGCGGCGCAGCCGGGTGGCGACGGCGAGCTCCTGGGAGGGGTCGTAGTCCCGGAGGGAGTCGAGGAGGGCGTGGCCCTCGGGGGTGAGGAGCGCGGCGAAGTCTTCGGGGGTCACGGGGTCCATTGTCGGCCACGGTGGGCCACTCGGAGGAAGGTCGGATTCCGATCGCGGTGTCGGCCGGGGCGGGCGCGTGACGGATGCCAGGATGCTCAGCTATGCAGCTAGTCCGACAAAAGGAACATAAGACGCAACAGGGTCACCGGATCGCGGCAGCAGCGCGAGGCCGGTTGGGGATGGCCGCGATGGCCGCACTGCTGGTCGCCGGACTGGCGACCGGATGCGGGTCCGCGGAGTCCGAGAAGCCGGACGGAGCCGCGAAGGCCAAGGCCGCCGCAGGTGCCGAGCCGGCCGGCGCGGCCGGAGCGCTCGGCAGCTACGCCGAGAAGCTGAAGGCCGCTCAGCAGGCGCGGATCGTCGCCGCGAAGAAGTGGGGCCTGGCCAAGCCGCCGCTCATGGCCCCGGTGGCGCCGAAGAAGAAGCCCGACATCGCCACCCGCGAGGGCTTCGAGGTGGAGGACCAGGAGAACCTGCCGCCCGTCTTCACCACCGTTCCCACGGAGGAGAAGGTCGTCTTCCTGACGATCGACGACGGCGCCGAGAAGGACCCCGAGTTCCTGAAGATGATGCAGGAGCTGAAGCTCCCGTACACCGCCTTCCTCAGCGACTACCTGGTGCGGGACAACTACCCGTACTTCAAGGAGATGCAGGCGGCGGGCGTCACGCTGAACAACCACACGCTCAACCACCGCTACATGCCGGCGCTCTCGTACGAGAAGCAGCGGCAGGAGATCTGCGGACAGCAGGACACCATCGAGAAGCAGTTCGGGAAGCGGCCGACGCTTTTCCGCCCGCCGTACGGGAACTACAACGAGGACACGCTGCGCGCGGCCAAGTCCTGCGGCATCAAGGCGGTTCCGCTGTGGAACGAGGAGGCCTTCCCCAACCGCATGGACTGGCGGGAATGGGACAAGGACCTGCACCCCGGCGACATCATCCTCACGCACTTCCGGGGCAAGGAGGACTGGAAGGGCACGATGCCTGACATGATCCGTCATGTCATGAAGACCGTCACGGACAAGGGGTATGCCGTGGCTCGCCTGGAGGACTACTTGTGAGGTACGCGCGCCGGTTGGTAGCCGGAACGCTGGCGGCCGGCGCGCTGGCGCTGTCCCTGACGGGGTGCGGGGACAGCGTGGACCCCATCGAACGCATGGGCCGCAAGACGGTGGAGGGCAAGGAACCCGCGTCCTCCGCGCCGCCTTCGGCCTCCCCGTCCGGGACCGGGACGGGGGCCGGGACGGGGTCGGGGAACGCGGCCGCGGGCGACGAGGCGTACAAGAAGTGGGGCCTGAGCGCCCCCCTGCAGTACGCCCCCAAGCCGGCGGCCAAACCCCCGATCCCCCCGGCCAAGCCGGGCAAGGTGCAGGTCGTGGACCGAATACCCGTCCCGGCGGACGACAAGGTCGTCTTCCTGACCTTCGACGACGGTGCGGAGAAGAGCCCCGAGTTCCTGAAGATGGCCGCCGATCTGAAGCTGCCGATCAGCATGTTCCTCACGGACAGCATCGCCTCTTCGGACTACGGCCACTTCGAGAAGCTCCGCGACAACGGATCCGGCAGCACGGTGAACAACCACACCCTGACCCACCCGAATCTCCGGACGCTGCCCTTCGAGGCGCAGAAGAAGGAGATATGCGGTCAGCAGGAACGCCTGGAGAAGCGCTTCGGCAAGAAGCCGCCCTTCTTCCGCCCGCCCTACGGCAACTACAACGACGACACCCTCAGGGCCGCGCACGAATGCGGGATATCGCAGCTGCTCCTGTGGCGCGTGTCGATGCAGATCAACAACTTCCAGTACGCCGAGGGCTCCGCGCTCAAACCGGGTGACATCATCCTGGCCCACTTCCGCGGCCCGTCCGAGCTCAAGGGCACGACGGAGACCGAGATGACCACGCGGATGCTCCAGCGGATACAGGAGCAGGGGTACCGGATCGGGCGGCTGGAGGACTACCTCTAGGGCGTGCCCTTCGGATCAGCCCGGCCGGGCGCTCACCACCGGTGTGATCGTCGTTTCCACCGGTCCGCGGCTGTCCGCCTCGCGCTGGCGTTCCGCGCTGTCGGAGATGCGCAGCAGCAGGGCGATCATGATCCAGTTGGCCAGCAGGGACGAGCCGCCGCTGGCCAGGAACGGCAGGGCCTTGCCCGTCAGCGGGATCAGGCCCGTGACCCCGCCCGCCACCACGAAGACCTGCAGGGCCAGCGCCGAGGAGAGGCCCACCGCGAGCAGCTTGCCGAAGGGGTCGCGGGCGCCGAGCGCCATGCGCAGCCCCCGCTGCACGAGGAGCGCGTAGAGGACGAGGACGGCCATGACGCCGGCCAGGCCGAGCTCCTCGCCCACCGTCGTCAGGATGAAGTCGCTGCGGCCGGCGAACCCGAGCAGCTCCGGGTGGCCCATGCCGAGCCCGGTGCCCGTGACGCCGCCGGTGCCGAAGCTGAACAGCGCCTGCGCCGACTGGTCCGAGACGATGCCCGGCGGCCGGGGGTTGTCGTAGTAGGACAGCGGGTTGAGCCAGGCGGCCACGCGCGCCTTCACGTGCGGTTCCGTCGAGCCGACGACGAAGGCGCCCACGCACGACATGAGCAGACCGCAGATGATCCAGCTGGTGCGCTCGGTGGCGACGTAGAGCATCACCACGAAGACGCCGAAGAAGATCAGCGAGGTGCCGAGGTCGCGCTCGAAGACCAGCACGAGCAGCGAGATGATCCAGACCGTGATGATCGGTCCGAGCTGGCGCATCGGGGGCAGCCGCATGCCGAGGAACTTGCGGCCCGACAGGGCCAGCGAGTCCCGGTGGATGACCAGGTAGCCCGCGAAGAAGACCGCGATCATGATCTTCACGAACTCGCCGGGCTGGAGCGAGAGCCCGCCGATGACGATCCAGCGCTTCGCCCCGTAGGTGTCCGCGCCGAAGAAGGCCGGCGCGATCAGTGCCACCAGCGCGACGGCCATCGTGATGTAGATGAACCGCTGCAGCAGCCGGTGGTCGCGCAGGACCCCCAGCACCGCGATGCAGGCCGCGACGCCGACCACCGACCACATCAGCTGGCCGGGCGCCACCGCCGGAGATTTGAACCGCTCCAGGTAGCCCTGGTCGAGGCGGTGCAGCAGTACCAGTCCCAGCCCGGTCATCAGCAGGGCGAGCGGGAAGATCAGCGGGTCCGCGTACGCCGCGAAACGGCGCACGGCCAGGTGCCCCACCAGCGCGAGCAGCGTCATGCTGATCACGAAGCCGGTGAGGCCCGGCGGCAGCGCGTCGTTCATCGCGAGGCTCGCGCTGATGTGGCCGGAAATGGTCACGCCGAGGACGAGGACGAGCAGCAGCGCCTCGGTGCGGCGCCGTGCGCCCGCCGACGTCAGGGGTTTCAGTCCACGCACGGTATGCCGCCGCCGTCGATGGCGGGGATGCCGCTGTCCTTCTGTGACGGGGTGGGCGCGGGGGTGGCGGCCGGGGCCTGCGCGGACCGCTCCGGCGTCGGCTGACCCGGTGCGGGAGTGCCCGCCGGGGAGGGAGCGGCGCCCGGTGCGCTCGGGCTCGCCGAGGCCCTGGGACCGATCTGCTCGGCAATGAGGCGCTTTATCTTCATATCGTCTACGACGTTTATGTCCGAGCCATGGTTCCTGTCGAAGCGCTCGATGGGAAGGGTCACAAACTCGACGTTGCCGCCGGACAGGCTCTTGGCCTGTTTGACGAACGCCAGCAGATCCCAGCCCCGATCGGTGACGACGTCCTGTTTCGCGGTGTCGATCAGCTTGATCAACTTCACCGGGTCGGTGAAGGTCCCGGCCTGGTTCAGCTTGTACGTGGCCCCCGCGAGGAAGGCCTGCTGCCGCTTCGTCCGGTCCAGGTCGCCCATGGTCAGCCCCATCCGCTGCCGGACGAAGGCCAGCGACTGCTGGCCGTTGAGGGTGTGCCGGCCGGCCGCGAAATCGGCCCCCGAGTTCTTGTCCTTCACGGCGTGGTTCAGGCACACCGGTACGCCGCCCAGGGCGTCCGCCAGATGGTAGAAACCGGCCAGGTTCAGCTCGGCGAAGTGGTCGATCGGGACCCCGAGGAAGGTGCGGACCGTCTCGATCTCCGCCTTGCGGCCCGCCTCGCGCCCCTCGCGCTCCAGCTGCCGCTTGTCCGTGACCCCCTTGGCGGAGAGCTGCTCCTCGGTCTTGGCCTTCGCCCGCCCGTACGCCTCCTTGATCTTGGCCTGGCCGGTGAACCCGGGGACGCCGTGGATGTCGACGAAGTCGTCGCGCGGCACCGAGAAGGCCTTCGCCTTCGAGCCGTCGCCGGGGACGTGGAGCAGGATCAGGGTGTTGGTGTTGTAGCCGCCGACGTCGGAGCTCGCGCCCGCGTGCAGCTTGTCCAGGATCTCCGGCGGAAGGTCATCGCCGTTCTGGTCGCGGCGGCTGTCCAGGCCCATCAGCAGGATGTTCGTATCGCCGTACTTCGACTTCTCGGCACCCTCCAGGGCCTTCGAGCTGCCGATGCTGGAGACCAGGTCCTGGTACAGGTACCAGGCCGAACCGCCGCCGATCACCGCCAGCGCGCAGCCGGCGGCCAGCAGGGTGCGGACCAGCCGGGTCCGGCGCGAGGGCCCGCGGCCGCGGGCCGAGGGTGTCCGGCCGCGGCCGCGGCCCCCGCCCAGGCCCCCT
>NZ_JBSGXB010000210.1:0-13448 GCF_053609185.1 Streptomyces sp. NPDC054956
TGCCGGAACCCGTACGGGGACCGCCCGAGCGGCGGCGAGCGCCACCGCCGGAGCCGCCGCCGGCCTGGCCGGCGGAACGCTGGCGCGGCGGGGTGGCCTGCGGCACGTCCAGGACGACCGGGATGCCCGAGGGCTCCTTGGCGCCGGTGAGGCGGGCCAGCTCCTCGTCGGAGGACTTGATCTGGGCGGTGCGCGGGGAGATCCCGGCGTCCGACATCAGACGGGTCATGTCGCGCTTCTGGTCCGGCAGGACCAGGGTGACGACGCTGCCGGACTCGCCCGCGCGGGCGGTACGGCCGCCGCGGTGCAGGTAGTCCTTGTGGTCGGTCGGCGGGTCCACGTTGACGACGAGGTCGAGGTCGTCGATGTGGATGCCTCGCGCGGCCACGTTGGTGGCGACCAGCGCGGTGACCTCACCCGTCTTGAACCAGTCGAGGGTCCGGTTGCGCTGCGGCTGCGAGCGGCCGCCGTGCAGGCCGGAGGCGCGGACGCCGTCGGCGAGGAGCTTCTTGACCATGCGGTCGACCCCGCGCTTGGTGTCGACGAACATGATCACCCGGCCGTCGCGAGCGGCTATGCGCGTGGCCACGGCCTTCTTGTCGGTCTCGTCCATGACGTACAGGACGTGGTGCTCCATCGTGCTGACCGCGCCGGCGGACGGGTCGACGGAGAAGGCGACCGGGTCGTGCAGGAACATCTTGACGAGCTTGTCGATGTTCTTGTCGAGGGTCGCCGAGAACAGCATGGTCTGGCCCTCGGGCTGGACCTGCTTGAGCAGGGCGGTGACCTGCGGCATGAAGCCCATGTCGGTCATCTGGTCGGCCTCGTCGAGGACCGTGATGGAGACCTGCGAGAGGTCGGCGTCACCGCGGTCGATGAGGTCCTTCAGGCGGCCGGGGGTGGCGACGAGCACCTCGGAGCCGCGGCGCAGGGCGCCGGACTGCCGGTTGATCGACATGCCGCCGACGACGGTCGCGATGCGCAGGTTGACGGCCGTGGCGTACGGGGCCAGGGCGTCGGTGACCTGCTGCGCGAGCTCGCGGGTCGGTACGAGGACCAGCGCGAGCGGCTGCTTCGGCTGGGCGCGGCGGCCGGCGGTACGGGCGAGCAGCGCCAGGCCGAAGGCCAGCGTCTTGCCGGAGCCGGTGCGGCCGCGGCCGAGGAGGTCACGGCCGGCCAGGGAGTTCGGCAGGGTCGCGGCCTGGATCGGGAACGGCTCGGTGACGCCCTGGGCGGCGAGGGTCTTCAGCAGCGCCTCGGGCATGTCCATGTCGCCGAACGAGTCCACCGGCGGCAGGGCCGGGGTCAGCGGTTCGGGCATGGTGAATTCTTGGGGCCTGGCTACGGGGGCGGACTTCTGCCGTCCCGCGCCAGCCTTCGGACGTCCCTGGGCCGCACCTCGACCCCGGGTGGGGCGGCGGCTGGGTCGTGCGGAGCTGGAGCTGGTCATGCGAGAAAGCCCTCCTGAAACCGGCAGTATCTGAAAACTGATGCTCCAACCGCTTTGAAACCCCACACACGCCGGGGCCCGCACATTCCGGGTGGGGGCCCCGGCGTGCTGACTGCCTTAGGCGGGGAGGATGTTCTCCGCCTGGGGGCCCTTCTGGCCCTGGGTCACGTCGAAGGACACGCGCTGGCCCTCGTTGAGCTCACGGAAGCCCTGGGTGGCGATGTTCGAGTAGTGGGCGAAGACGTCCGGGCCGCCACCGTCCTGCTCGATGAAGCCGAAGCCCTTTTCCGAGTTGAACCACTTCACGGTGCCAAGTGCCATTTTTGAATCTCCTGAATAGGCGGCAAAGGGCCCCATCCGGAGATTCCGGCAAAACAATAAAAGCGCCTGTCGGAGCATTCCCGTCAGGCGCACATAAAGTTCATGGGTACCACAACTGCAACGAGCTCTAAGCTAGCACACGTCGGTCGGGCAGTGTCGCGGCGAGCATGTGACCTCCGTCCTGGGTGGGTCCGGAGCGCAGTCGGCCGCCCACCTCCGCCAGGGCCGCCCGGAGCCCCGGAATGCCCATGCCGCCTGAGTCGAGGACGATCCGTTCCCCCTCCGGGGCGGTGTTCACCACGTCGAGGCGGACCTCCCCGTCCTCGGTGTACAGATTCATCCGAACGGCGGAGCCGGGGGCGTACTTCGCCGCGTTGGTGAGCCCTTCGCGGGCGATCCGCAGCAGGAGCCTGCCGTCGGCCGCCGGGAAGGCGCCGAGGCCGGGCTGGGTCCGGTGGGTTATCTCCATGCCGGTGGCCCGCATGTTCCGGGCCAGGGAGCCCAGGAAACGGCCGACGTCCACGGGAGAGGTGTACGCGCGGCTGCCCGCGGGGTCGGTCAGCATGTCCAGCGCCTCCCGGACCTCGGTCATCGCGGCCCGGGCGGATTCCTCCACGGCCTCGGCGCCCTCCCGTACGCGGGGGTCGGCTCCGGCGTCCAGGCGCAGGGCGGCGGCCTGCATCGTCAGGGCGGTGAGGCGGTGGCCCAGACCGTCGTGGGTGAGCTGGGCCAAACGGGTGCGTTCCTGTACGACGGCCAGGTCGGCCGCCTGGTCCACGGCGGCGTGGGCCTGGCGGGCCCGCTCGCGCAGCACGGCCATGACGCCGCGGTTGCGGCGCACGGTCTCCCCGTACAGGGCGGGCACCAGGATGGAGCCGAGGACGAAGGAGGCGGGGTCGCGCCCGGCGTAGCCGAGCGGAAGGAAGAGGTCACGGGTGGCGACGTAGGCGACGGCCATCAGGAGGACCCCGCCCCAGCGGTGGGCGCGGCCGTACGCGGCCAGGGCGTAGGCGGCGAAGACGAGGGGACCGCGGTCGTCGGAGACGACGGTGGCGGCGGTGGCCACCAGGGCCGGGAGCCAGGGCCGGGAGCGGCGCCAGAGCAGGGAGGCGGCGGCGAGCCATCCGGCGGCCAGGCTCGTGGGGTAGTCGCTGACGAGGCCGAAGCGGTGGATGTCCTGGAGGTTCAGGGTGGTGAGGAGCCCGCAGACGAGCGCGAGCCAGAGGTCGGTGCGCCGGGCCCGCACGGGGTCGGGGGCGCCGGCGCTCTCGCCGGTCAGGACGCGCAGCCCGCGTTCCAGGAGCTGTCCGACGCGACCGGGCACGGCCTGCATGACCCCACCACCCCCCATAGGTGAACTAAATGCGCGAAGCGCATGAAAGCGTCCCCCCAGGTTGCCCGCCTTCCGCCGAAGGGGCATCCCGGGGGGACGCGTCACAGGGGCCGTGCGTCAGAGGGAGACGCCGAGGCCGTTCAGCCAGGTGACCGGGTTGATGTCGGCGCCGTAGCTGTTGCTGGAGCGGACCTCGAAGTGGAGGTGCGGACCGGTGGAGTTGCCCGTGTTGCCGGACCGGCCGATCCGCTCGCCGGCGGAGACGCGCTCGCCCGCGGAGGCGGTCGCGGAGGAGAGGTGGGCGGAGAGGGTGTAGCGGCCGTCGTCGTGCTTGATGACGACGGCGTTGCCGTAGGCGCCCTGCCAGCCGGAGGAGACCACGGTGCCGGCGGCCGCGGCCTTGACCGGGGTTCCGGTGGACACCGCGAAGTCGATGCCGGTGTGGTGGCCGGCGGCCCAGCCGCCCGACTGGTGGTAGCGCGCGGAGATCGAGGCGCCGGAGACGGGCAGGACGCCCTTGGCGCTGCTGCTGCTCCTGGAGGAGCCGGCGGACTTCGAGGAGTTCGAGGACTTCGGCGCGGCCGGGGTGGAGCGGCCGGAGTCGGAGGCCGCGCCGGAGCCGGAACCGTACGAGAGGCGCTGGCCCGGGATGATCATGTCCGGGTTGGAGCCGATGACGGAGCGGTTGTCGGAGTAGAGCTTCTGCCAGTCGACGCCGACCCGGGAGCCGATGGTGCCGAGGGTGTCGCCGCTGACGACGGTGTAGGTCTTCGCGCCCTGGCCCGACGTGGGGGCGGCCGGGGCGGAGGGGGTCTTGGCCCTCTTCTCGGCGGTGGAGGTGCCGGCGGACTTGGCGGGGGCCTCGGGGGCCGGGCCGCCGCGCTGCAGGCCGGCGAGCTTTCCGCAGGAGGGCCAGGCGCCGGGGCCCTGACCGGCGAGGACCTTCTCGGCGACGGCTATCTGCTGTGCCTTGGTGGCCTGGTTGGCCTGTGGGGCGTACTGGCGGCCGCCGAACTCCGCCCAGGTGCCGGCGGAGAACTGGAGGCCGCCGTAGTAGCCGTTGCCGGTGTTGATGCTCCAGTTGCCGGTGGACTCGCACTGGGCGACCTTGTCCCACGTGCCGACCGACGCGGCGGACGCGGGCTGTGCCACGAGGCCCACGGCGGCGGGGGCGGCGATGCCGGCGACAACGAGACCGGCGAGGGTGCGGGCGGTGGGGAAAGACATGCGGAGTTCCTGACTTCGGGGACATGTGCCGAGTCCGTAGCGGCCGGTGGAGCGGGTGGATCGGCGCCGCGGTCGGGCTCGGTAACCACCGTCCGGGAGGGCGGGGGGTCGCCGAAGTCCCCGAAAGAGGACAAGCGGGGCAGCAAAAGGGGACTGGGGAGGGAGGGTTACGGGGACTTAGGTCCAGATATGCCGGTAATGTCCGGCATAAGACGGGGATTCAGGGGAGGTGCGTCACATGGCGATCCGGGTGATGGTGGTCGACGACCAGAGCCTCATACGGTCGGGGCTGGTGACCCTGCTGGCGAGCGCGCCCGACATCGAGGTGGTCGCGGAGGCCGCCGACGGCGCCGAGGCCGTGCCGCTGGCGCGCACGCACCGGCCGGACGTGGTGCTGATGGACCTGGTCATGCCGAAGGTCGACGGCCTGGAGGCGACCTTGCAGGTGCTGCGGCTGCCGGACCCGCCGCGCGTCCTGGTCCTCACCGGCTACACCGCCGACGACCTGGTCCTGGACGCGCTGCGCGCGGGGGCGGCCGGGTTCCTGCTGAAGGACCTGCGCCCCGAGGAGCTCTTCGCGGGCATCCGCACCGTCGCGGCGGGTGGCAGCGCGCTGGCCCCCGAGGTGATGCGGGTCCTGCTGGAGCGGGCGGACACGCGCACCGGTGCCCCCGACCACGCCGAGCAGCTCTCCACCCTCTCCCCCGGCGAACGCGACGTCCTCGCGCTGGTCGGCGAGGGCCGCACCAACCAGCAGATAGCGGAGGCGCTGCACCTGTCCCCGGCGAGCGTGAAGACGTACGTCTCGCGCATCCTGACCCAGCTGGACCTCTCGAACCGCACCCAGGCCGCGATCCTCGCCTACGAGGCGGGCCTGGTCCGCGCCGCGTAGCGGCCGCCCCGAGGGGCTGGTCCGCACGACCGTGATCGAAAAGAATGGCGTCATGACGACGACTCCCCGCTCGCGGGCGCGGTCCTTCGACGGCGCCGCCGCCCTCTACGGGCAGTACCGGCCCGGCTATCCCGAGGCGCTGTACGACGCGGTCGAGGAGCTGGCCGGGCGCCGCTTCGCGGGGGCGCGGGTGGCCGACGTGGGGGCGGGCACCGGGATCGGGACGGCGCCGATGCGCGCCCGGGGGGCCGAGGTGGTGGCCGTGGAGCCCGGGGACGGGATGGCCGCCGAGTTCCGGCGCGGACATCCGGACATCCCGATCGTGCGCGGGGACGGGGACCGGCTGCCGCTGGCGAGCTCCGCGTTCGACTTCGTGACGTACGCCCAGGCCTGGCACTGGACCGATCCCGTCCGGTCCGCACCCGAGGCCCGCCGGGTGCTGAAGCCCGGCGGCGCGCTCGCGATCTGGTGGAACGACCTGGACGAGTCGGCCGGCTGGGTCGCCGCGCAGAGCGAGCGGATCCGTACGTTCTTCGAGGCCGGCGGGCTGGCGGGCGGGGCCGGCGCGGTGGGCGGGAACACCGCGTCCCTGGGCTTCCGCAACCTCCCGCGCCACCTCGGCTCGGGCTTCACGACGCGGTCCGTGCCCTGGTCCCGCCGGATCCCGCTGGACGCGCACCTGGCGAACCTCGCCAGCCACTCCGCGTTCCTGATGCTGGGCGAGGCCGGCACCCGGGAGTTCCTCGACGCCGAGCGGGCGCGGCTGGAGCCGGTCTTCCCGGACGGGGTGGTCGAGGAGCCCTACACGGTGAACGTCAGCGTGGCCGTCCTGTGAGACGGCGCGGTACGGAGTAGCCCCTTCCGCCCCGGGCGCAGGAGGCTGGCCGGCATGTCATCCTCTCCGCTGCCTCCCGCCGTCCGCGCGTTCTTCCTCGCCAACGAGGGCCTCGCCTTCCTCCTGGAGCTCCTGGCCCTCGGCCTGCTGGCCTGGTGGGGCTTCACCCGTGACATCGGGCGGGTGGGGTCCGTCGCCCTGGCGGTGGCCGCGCCGGGCGCCGCGGCCGTGCTCTGGGGGCTGTTCGCCGCGCCGAAGGCCCGTTTCGCCGTCCCCCTCGCGGCTCAGCTCGGGGTCAAGGCCGTGGTGTTCGGCGCCGCCGCCCTCGCGCTCCTCGCGCTCGGGCAGCGACTGCCGTCCCTCTGGTTCACCGTGGTCGTCGTGGTGAACACCGCTCTGGCCACGTACTACCGCAACCGCTGAAGCACCGCCGCCCGGCACTGGGCCGGGGTGCCCCAGGCGTCGCGCAGGGGGCGGGCCTTGCGCAGCCACAGGGAGAGGTCCAGTTCCTCGGTGTAGCCGACGGCGCCGTGCAGCTGGAGCGCGGTCATGGCCGCCGCGTACGCCGCTTCGCCCGTGGTCAGCTTGGCCGCCGCGATCTCCTCGGGGGCCAGCGACAGCGCGGCCGCCCACAGCAGCGGCCGGGCGAACTCCAGGCCGAGCAGGGTGTCGGCCAGCCGGTGCTTGACCGCCTGGAAGCCGCCGATCGCGGTGCCGAACTGGGTGCGCTGCTTTGCGTACTCCACCGTGCGCGCGAGCAGTGCCTCGCCGGTTCCCAGGCACTGGGCCGCGGTCAGCAGCCGCGCCCAGTGCCCGGCGGCCTCGGCCGCCGCCGTGACGGCCGGGCCGGCCGCGAGGAGCTCGCCGCCCTCTTCGGGCAGGGCGAGGCGCCGGGCGGGGTCGGTGGAGGTCCGCGCCGGTCCGGCGGTGGCCAGGCGCAGCTCCTCGGAGCGCGACACCGTGAAGAGGTGGGTCGCCGCGTCCGCGTCCAGGGCGTACGGTCCGCCGCCCGGCAGGGTCAGCGTGGCCGAGGTCTCCCCCGCCGCCAGGCCGGGCAGGAATCGCTTGGCGAGCGCCTCGTCGCCGAGCCGGGACAGGAGTACGGCGGCGGCCGCCGTCTCCACGGCCGGGCCCGGCATCCCGGCCCGGCCCAGCTCGACGAAGCCGAGGGAGAGTTCCAGCGGGAGCGGGCCCACGCCCTCGTACGCCTCGTCCACGGCGAGCGCGAACAGGCCGGTGTCGGCGAGGCGGGTCCACAGGGCCCGGCCGGGGGCGTGGTCGCCGGCGCCCCAGGCCCGTACCGCCGCCGGTACGTCCGAGGCGCCGAGCAGGCCGTGCAGGCTGCGGGCGAAGTCCGACTGTTCTTCGGTCGGCAGGAAGCGCATCAGCGGCGGCCCTTCGGGAGGCCGAGCAGCCGCTCGGCGATGATGTCGCGCTGGATCTCGTTGGTCCCCGCGTAGATGGGGCCGGCGAGCGAGAAGATCCACGGTTCGGCCCAGGCGCCGTCCGCGAGCTCGGCGTCCGGGCCGAGCAGGTCCAGGGCCGTCTCGTGCAGGGCCATGTCGTACTGGGACCAGAACACCTTGTTCAGGCTGGACTCGGCGCCGATGGTCTCGCCCGCGGCGAAGCGGGAGGCGTTGGCCCAGGTGAACAGCTGGTAGGCGCGGGCGCCGACCACGGCGTCGGCGACCCGGCCCGCGAGCGCGGTGTCCGCCGGGTCGCCTTCGCCGCGCCACAGCTCCACGAGGCGGTCGGCGGCGGCGAGGAAACGGCCCGGGGCGCGCAGGGTGAGCCCGCGCTCGTTGCCGGTGGTCGACATGGCGATCCGCCAGCCCTGGCCGGGTTCGCCGATCACGTCCGCGTCGGGCACGAAGACCTCGTCGAGGAAGAGCTCCGCGAAGGCGGGCTTGCCGTCGAGCCGGCCGATGGGCCGCACGGTGACCCCGGGGGCGCGCAGGTCGAACATCAGGTACGTGAGTCCCTGGTGCGGTTTCGGGGCGTCCGGGTCGGTGCGGAAGATGCCGAAGGCTCGGTCGGCGAAGGCGGCCCGGGAGGACCAGGTCTTCTGCCCGGACAGCAGCCAGCCGCCTTCGGTGCGCACGGCCCTGGACTTGAGGGAGGCGAGGTCGGAGCCGGATTCGGGCTCGGACCAGGCCTGGGCCCAGATGGTCTCGCCGCTCGCCATGGAGGGCAGGACGCGGGCGCGCTGCTCGTCCGTCGCGTGGTCGAAGAGGGTGGGGGCGAGGAGGTTGATGCCGTTCTGGGAGACCCGGCCGGGGGCGCCGGCGGCCCAGTACTCCTCCTCGAAGACCAGCCAGTGCTCGATGTCGACGCCGCGGCCGCCGTACTCCTCGGGCCAGGAGACCACCGACCAGCGGTCCGCGTGCAGGAGCGCCTCCCATTCCCGGTGCGCGGCGAAGCCCTCCTCGGTCTCCAGGGAGGGCAGGGGGGTGGCGGGCACGTGGGCGGCCAGCCAGTCGCGCGCCTCGGCGCGGAAGGCCTCCACGGCCGCCGAATGGTTCAGGTCCATCAGCTGTTCGCCTCCTTCATGGCCGCTATGTTCATGCCGCCGAGCGAGTCCGCCGCCGTCTCGGCGTTGTGGGAGTGCGCCAGGTGGTGCAGGCCGAAGACGGAGTCCATGCCGGCGTGCATGCCCTGGAGGTCCTCGGCCTGGTTGACCGCCCGTTTGGTGAGGGCGAGTCCGAAGGCGGGCATCTCGGCGATCCGCAGGGCGAGGCGCTGGGTCTCCCCGGCCAGGTCGGCGCGGGCGACGACGCGGTTGATCATGCCGATCTCGTAGGCGCGCCGGGCGGGCATCCGGTCGCCGGTGTACAGGAACTCCTTGGCGATGCGCGGGGGCATCGCCCACGGGTGCGCGAAGTATTCGACGCCCGGGATGCCCATGCGGACGACGGGGTCGGCGAAGAAGGCGTCCTCGCTGGCCACGATGAGGTCGCAGACCCAGGCGAGCATGAGCCCGCCGGCCACGCACGCGCCGTGGACGGAGGCGATGACGGGCTTGGGCAGCTCGCGCCAGCGCCGGCACATGCCGAGGTAGACCTCGGATTCGCGGGCGAAGCGGGATTCGGCGCCGGAGCGCTGCGAGTGGTCCCACCACAGGCCGGCCCGGCGTTCGAAGGGCAGGTGCGCGTCGCGGCCGGGGGTGCCGATGTCGTGGCCCGCCGAGAAGTGCTCGCCGGCCCCGGCCAGGACGACGGCCTTGACCTCGGGATCGTCGGCGGCCCGGTAGAAGGCCTCGTCGAGGGCGTAGGTCATCGCGCTGTTCTGGGCGTTGCGGTAGCGGGGACGGTTCATGGTCACGTGGGCGACGGGGCCGCGGCGCTCGTAGAGCACGGGGGGTTCATCGGGCATCCCTGCATCCTTCCCTAACAAGTGTTTGGTAGGTTAACGTACGGCCATGAGCAGCGTCGAGGAGTTCCGCACCGAGGTTCGGAGTTGGCTACGGGCCCACCTCACCGGTGAGTTCGCGGCCCTCAGGGGCCGGGGCGGACCGGGCCGCGAGCACGAGGCCTTCGCCGAACGCCTCGCCTGGGAACGGCACATGGCGGCCCACGGCTGGACCTGCGTCGGCTGGCCCGTCGAGCACGGCGGCCGCGGCGCGAGCATCGAGCAGCAGATCGCCTTCCACGAGGAGTACGCCCTCGCCGACGCGCCCGCGCGCGTCAACCACATCGGGGAGCAGCTCCTCGGCCCCACCCTCATCGCCCACGGCACCGAGGAGCAGAAGCGGCGCTTCCTGCCGCCCATCCGGGCCGTCGAGGAACTGTGGTGCCAGGGCTACAGCGAACCCGGCGCCGGCTCCGACCTCGCGGGCGTGCGCACCCGGGCCGCCCTGGTGGACGGGGCGTGGGTGGTGGACGGCCAGAAGATCTGGACCTCCCTCGCGCACGAGGCCCAGTGGTGCTTCGTCCTCGCCCGCACCACGCCCGGCTCCCGGCGCCACGACGGACTGTCCTACCTCCTCGTCCCGATGGACCAGGAGGGCGTGGAGGTCCGGCCGATCACCCAGCTGACGGGCACCTGCGAGTTCAACGAGGTCTTCTTCGACGGGGCCCGCACCGACGCCTCCCACATCGTCGGCGCGCCCGGCGGTGGCTGGGCCGTCGCCATGGCCACCCTCGGCTTCGAGCGCGGCGTCTCCACCCTCGGCCAGCAGGTCGGCTTCCGCCGCGAACTGGAGAACCTGGCCGAACTGGCCCGCCGCAACGGGGCGATGGCCGACCCCCTGATCCGCGACCGGCTCGTCCGGGCCTGGATCGGGCTGGAGACCATGCGCGCCGGCGCCCTGCGGCCCGGCAGCGCCCCCTCGGCCGCCAAGCTGTACTGGGCCCGCTGGCACCGGGACCTCGGCGAGCTCGCCATGGACGTGTGCGGCGCCGCCTCGCTCGTCGCAGCGGGCTCGCACGGGGACCCGTACGACCTCGACGACTGGCAGCGGCTCTTCCTCTTCTCCCGCTCCGACACCATCTACGCGGGCTCCGACGAGATCCAGCGCACCATCGTCGCCGAGCGCATCCTCGGCCTTCCCAAGGAGGTACGGGCATGAACGCACCCGGGAACGCACCGCGGTACGTGTCCGGTCACGGGCTGCTGGCGGGCCGTACGGCCGTCGTCACCGCGGCCGCCGGAGCCGGCATCGGCGGGGCCGTCGCCCGCCGGTTCCTCGAGGAGGGCGCCCGCGTCCTCATCAGCGACGCCCACGCCCGGCGGCTCAAGGAGAGCGAGGACGCGCTGGCCGCGGAGTTCGGCGCGGACCGCGTCACCTCCCTGCCCTGCGACGTCACCGACGAGGAGCAGGTACGGGCCCTGTTCGCGCTCGCCGAATCGGTCCACGGCGGCCTCGACGTCGTCGTCAACAACGCGGGCCTCGGCGGGACGGCGAACCTCGTCGACATGACCGACGAGCAGTGGTCCCGGGTCCTCGACGTGACGCTGAACGGCACCTTCCGCTGCACCCGCGCCGCCCTGCGCTCCTTCCGGGCCGCCGGCACGGGAGGCGGGGTCATCGTCAACAACGCCTCCGTCGTCGGCTGGCGCGCCCAGACCGGGCAGGCCCACTACGCCGCCGCCAAGGCCGGGGTGATGGCGCTGACCCGCTGCGCGGCGCTGGAGGCGGCCGAGTTCGGCGTACGGATCAACGCGGTCGCCCCGAGCCTGGCCATGCACCCGCACCTGGTGAAGGTCACCAGCGAGGAACTGCTCGCCGAACTCACCTCCCGGGAGGCCTTCGGGCGGTACGCCGAGCCGTGGGAGGTCGCCAACGTCATCGTCTTCCTGGCCAGCGGCTACTCGTCGTACATGACGGGCGAGACCGTGTCGGTCAGCAGTCAGCACGCGTAGTCCGGCGCCGGCGTATGACCAGAATGGGCGCGTGCCAACGAACAAGCCGATCGCATCGACGGCCAAGAAGAAGCCCCAGGTGACGGCGTCGCCCGAACGCCGCCGCGAACTCCTCGACATCGCCGCCGAGGTCTTCGCCGCGCAGGGCTACAACGCCACCACCGTCCGCAAGATCGCCGACGCCGCCGGCATGCTCGCCGGCAGCCTCTACTACCACTTCGATTCCAAGGAATCGATGCTCGACGAGATCCTCTCCGCCTTCCTGACCGAGCTGTGGGAGGGGTACGACACCGTCCTCGCCGCCGGTCTCGGCCCCAGGGAGACCATCGAGGCCCTCGTCACCGAATCGTTCCGGGAGATCGACCGGCACCGCGCCGCCGTCGCGATCTACCAGAAGGAATCCCGGCACCTGTCGGCCCAGCCCCGCTTCCACTACCTCTCCGACTCGCAGGTCAAGTTCGAGAAGGCCTGGCTCGGGACGCTGGAACGCGGGGTCGCCGCCGAGGTCTTCCGCGCCGACCTGGACATCCGCCTCACCTACCGCTTCGTGCGCGACACGGTGTGGGTGGCGGCGTCCTGGTACCGGCCGGGCGGCCAGCACAGCCCCGAGGAGATCGCCCGCCAGTACCTGTCGATGGTCCTGGACGGGATCGCCACCCGTACGTAACCCCGCATATTCCTGAGGAGTTCCGATGCCCGAGGCCTACATAGTCGAAGCGGTACGCACCCCCGTGGGACGGCGCAAGGGGGGCCTGTCCGAGGTCCACCCGGCCGACCTGGGGGCGCACGTCCTCAAGGCCCTCGTCGAACGGTCCGGGGTCGACCCGGCGGCCGTGGAGGACGTGGTGTTCGGCTGCCTCGACACGGTGGGGCCGCAGGCGGGAGACATCGCGCGGACGGCCTGGCTCGCGGCCGGGCTGCCCGAGGAGGTCCCGGGCGTCACCATCGACCGCCAGTGCGGATCCTCGCAGCAGGCGGTGCACTTCGCGGCCCAGGGCGTCATGTCCGGAACCCAGGACCTGGTGGTCGCGGGCGGCACCCAGAACATGTCGATGATCCCCATCGCCTTCGCCTCCCGGCAGGCGGCGGACCCGCTCGGCTTCACCGAGGGCCCCTACCTGGGGTCGGCGGGCTGGCGGGCCCGGTACGGGGACTCCCCGATCAACCAGTTCTACGGAGCCCAGCTGATCGCCGAGAAGTGGGGCATCTCCCGGGAGGACATGGAGCGCTTCGCCCTGCGCTCCCACGAGCGGGCGCTGCGGGCCATCGACGAGGGCCGCTTCGAGCGGGAGATCGTCCCGTACGGCGACGTGGCGGTCGACGAGGGCCCCCGACGGGACACCACCCTGGAGAAGATGGCGGGCCTGAAGCCGGTCATGGAGGGCGGCACGATCACCGCGGCGGTCTCCTCCCAGGTCTCGGACGGCGCGGCGGCGATGCTGCTGGCCTCCGAGCGGGCGGTCCGCGAGTACGGGCTGCGCCCGCGCGCCCGCATCCACCACCTGTCGGTCCGCGGCGAGGACCCGATCCGCATGCTGTCGGCGCCGATCCCGGCGACGGCGTACGCCCTGAAGAAGACGGGCATGTCGCTGTCGGACATCGACCTGGTGGAGATCAACGAGGCCTTCGCCCCCGTGGCCCTGGCCTGGCTGAAGGAGACCGGCGCGGACCCGGAGCGGGTCAACGTCAACGGCGGCGCGATCGCCCTGGGCCACCCGCTCGGCGCGACGGGCGTCAAGCTCATGACCACCCTCCTGCACGAACTGGAGCGCACGGGCGGCCGCTTCGGCCTCCAGACCATGTGCGAGGGCGGCGGCCAGGCGAACGTCACCATCATCGAACGCCTCTGACGTGTCCGGCCCCGCCGGGGCTGGTCGCGGTGCCGCGCCGTGGCCCGTCTGCGACGCGGCCGCACGGGGCCCAGCCCCCGGACCCCCGCGCCTCAAACGCCGGCGGGGCTGGATTTCCAGCCCCACGGCGTGCAGGTGCGGTCCGACGTCGGCCAAAATCAGCCCCGCCGGCGTTTGAG
>NZ_JBSGXB010000211.1:0-13420 GCF_053609185.1 Streptomyces sp. NPDC054956
GGAGTAGGCCGTCCGGGCCCGGGCGTCGTGGCTCCCGCCGGGACGGGTTTCGGCGCGGACCGGCCCGCGTAGTGGCCGACGTACCGCTTGCCGGGGCGCCGGGGCGGTACGACGATGGGGCGCTCCGGGTACCACGCCGCCGCGGGAGGGTGACATGGACGATCCTTCGGTGGCCCTGCCGGGCGGGGCCGATCCCGTCGAACGCACCCGGGAACTGCGGCGGGCCCATGCCGCGTTCACCCGGGACGGCCGGGTCGAGGCCCCGGTGCGGGCGGTGATCGCGAGGTCCTGGAGGCGCTGCGCCCGGGCCCGGGTCAGCCCCGAGTGCGCACCCGGGCTGGAGCTGGCCGGCGCCGAGCTGCGGTCGTACCGCGAGGAGCACCCGCTGGCCCGGGTACTGCCGCTGTTCCGGGAGCTCGTGGGGGCCTTCGCCGCGCACGGGGAGCACCTGCTGGCGGTGTGCGACGCGCGGGGCAGCCTGCTCTGGGTGGAGGGCGAGCCCGCCACGATGCGGCGCGCCGAGGGCCTCGGCTTCGTTCCGGGCGCCCGCTGGGCGGAGACGGCGATGGGCACCAACGCGCCGGGCACCGCGGTGGCGGTCGGCGAGCCGGTCCAGGTCTTCGGCGCGGAGCACTTCAGCCGCCGGGTGCACCCGTGGACCTGCGCGGCGGCTCCGGTCCGCGATCCGCGCACCGGGCGGCTGCTGGGCGCCGTGGACGTCACCGGCGGCGACTGGTTGGCGCATCCGCATTCCCTGGCCTTCGTACGGGCGGTGGCTCGTGCGGCGGAGGCCCAGTTGGCGTTGCTGGATCCCCTCCCGCGGCCCGTCGGGGACTCCCTGACCGCGCTCGGCCGGGACGAGGCGCTGCTGGTCGGTGACGGGCACGGGAGCGGGGAGGCCCGGGAGATCCGGCTGGGACGGCGGCACAGCGAGATCATGGCCCTGCTCGCGCACCATCCCGAGGGAATGTCGGGGGACGAGCTGGCGATCGCCCTGTACGAGGACGAGTCGGTGTCACCGGTCACCCTGCGGGCCGAAATGTCGCGCCTGCGCGGGCTGTTGGGCGCCCGGGCCCCGCTCTCCCGCCCCTACCGCGCGGCCGTTCCGCTGGAGGCCGATTTCACCGCCGTCACCCGTCACCTCGCCTCCGGCGCGGTCTCCGCGGCGCTGGCCCGCTACCCGGGGCCGCTGCTTCCGGCGTCCACGGCGCCCGGGATCGTCCGACTCCGCCGCCGGATCGAGGACCAGGCGCGGGCCGCGGTGATCGCGCGGGCCGATACGGGGCTGCTGACCGACTGGGTGTGCAGCCCGTGGGGCGCGGAGGACCGGGAGGTCTGGCGGGCACTGGCGGCGGCGCTGCCGCCTGCCGAGCGGACGGCCGCGCTGGCCCGCGTACGGGCCATCGACGCGGAACTGGTGCCGTGACCGGGAAGGTTCACCGCACGGTGGTGCGCTGCGCGGCCGTGCAACGTACCGGCAACCTGTGCGCCCCTAGCCTCACCGCGAGCGCTGTCCGACGGCGGCCGGCGCCCGGCAAGGGGAGGTCCACCATGGCCCGTTACGCTGCGCCCGGCACCGAAGGCGCGCTCATGTCGTACGCGTCCCGCTACGGCCACTTCATCGGCGGCGAGTACGTCGAGCCCGCCCTCGGCCGGTACTTCGCCAACCCCTCGCCCGTGACAGGCGAGACCTTCACGGAGGTGGCGCGCGGCACGGCCGAGGACATCGAGCGGGCGCTGGACGCGGCGCACGCCGCCGCGCCGGCATGGGGGCGCACCTCGATCACCGAGCGGTCCACGATCCTGCTGCGGATCGCGGACCGGATGGAGCAGAACCTGGAGGCCCTCGCGGTCGCGGAGACCTGGGAGAACGGCAAGCCGATCCGCGAGACCCTCGCCGCCGACATGCCGCTCGCCATCGACCAGTTCCGCTACTTCGCGGGCGCGCTGCGCGCCCAGGAGGGCGCGCTCAGCCAGATCGACGACGATACGGTCGCCTACCACTTCCACGAGCCGCTGGGCGTCGTCGCGCAGATCATCCCGTGGAACTTCCCGATCCTGATGGCGGTGTGGAAGCTGGCGCCGGCCCTCGCCGCGGGCAACACGGTGGTGCTGAAGCCCGCCGAGCAGACCCCGGTCTCCGTGCACTACTGGCTGAGCCTGGTAGCCGATCTGCTGCCGCCGGGCGTCGTGAACATCGTCAACGGTTTCGGCGAGGAGGCCGGCAAGCCGCTCGCCTCCAGCCCGCGCGTGGCGAAGGTGGCCTTCACCGGGGAGACCTCCACCGGGCGGCTGATCATGCAGTACGCGGCGGAGCACCTCAAGCCGGTCACCCTGGAGTTGGGCGGCAAGAGCCCGAACCTCTTCTTCGACGACATCTGGACCACGGACGACGACCTGCGCGACAAGGCGCTGGAGGGCTTCACCATGTTCGCCCTCAACCAGGGCGAGGTGTGCACCAGCCCCTCGCGCGCCCTGATCGAGCGCGGCCGCTACGGCGACTTCCTCGACGCGGCCGTGGCCCGTACGGAACTGATCGTGCCCGGACACCCGTTGGACACGGACACGATGATCGGCGCCCAGGCGTCGGAGGAGCAGCTGAAGAAGGTCCTGTCGTACGTGGAGATCGGCCAGCAGGAGGGCGCGAAGATCCTGACGGGCGGTCAGCGGATCGAGCACGGAGGGGAGCTGGCGGGCGGCTTCTACGTCCAGCCGACCATCTTCGAGGGCGACAACCGCATGCGGATCTTCCAGGAGGAGATCTTCGGCCCGGTCGTCTCGGTGACCTCGTTCCAGGACTTCGACGACGCCCTGCGGATCGCCAACGACACGGCGTACGGCCTGGGCGCGGGCGTCTGGACCCGCGACATCAACACGGCCTACCGCGCGGGCCGCGCGATCCAGGCGGGCCGCGTCTGGACGAACTGCTACCACGCCTACCCGGCGCACGCGGCCTTCGGCGGCTACAAGCAGTCGGGCATCGGCCGCGAGACCCACAAGATGATGCTGGAGCACTACCAGCAGACGAAGAACCTCCTGGTCTCCTACTCCCCGAAGAAGCTCGGCTTCTTCTAGAGGCACGAGAAAAGGCGCCTGACCTGGGCTTTTGCCCGTCAGGCGCCTTTGGCTCAACTCACTCGAAACGAGAAGCGATTTACTCCGTTCCTCCCAGTTCCTCCCACCCCTGTCCCGCTCCTGACCAGCGCTTCCGGACCAGTCACGGACCAAACCGGTCTCACTTCGCAGGTCCCGCGCCCCGGCTGACGCGGTTCCACTCCTCCATCGATTGCTCGATGAGACGGTTGGCCTGCTCCTGCACACCGTCCAGGAACTTGGCGTAGTGCTTGAACAGGACATGGATGGTGTGTCCGGCCCGCCGTGCACACTCGGCGGGGTCAACCCCGGAGTGCAGCCAGAACGAGATCCCGGCATGCCGGAGGTCGTAGGGTCGCTTGGCCAGACCCATGGCGAATTCCGTCCGGGTCAGGACGTACTTCCTTGCCCTCGACCATGTGATGCCGTACGCCCCGGCCTCTACGTAGTTGCCTGCCTGATTCCGGAACAGCCGGCCGTCCGGGGCAACGCCGAAGCGGTCGATGTGCGTGCGAAGCATGCTCACGAACTGGGGCGGGATGGGCACAGGGCGTGTCGCTGTAGCGGCACGGCGCTTGAGCGAGTGCACTTCGTACACCTCGCCGTCGTCCGTCCAATCCTTGCCGGCGGCGACGACACCGCCGGACAGGTTGAGCAGCCCCCATCCCGTCTTGGGCAGGTGGCATTGCTCGATGCGGAGGTGAATCACCTCCGCCGGCCTCATCGCGGCGTAGTACATGCAGCCGAAGAACGCCTCGAGGTGAGGGCCGCGCCCGCGCTGCTGCCCGACTGCGGCCAGCAGCCGCGCCACCTGGAGGGGGTTGGGCACGGCGGCCGGGTCCACCTCGTCGTTGACAGTCGGCGCGTTCCACCTGATCCCGTTCAGGGGGTTGTCAGCGAAGTACCCTTTCTCCACCGCCGTGTTCAAGGCCTCGTTGAACGCTGCCCGCTTACGCCTCGCGGTCTTCGCCGAAGCCTGCTTGCCGTCGAGCTTGCGACACAGTGCGTCCAGCGCGCGCCGCAATACATCCGCCTCCGCCAGGGAGCTGACGGGGAGTGAATTGCGTTTGATCCAGTCGAGCGCGTGCTGCCAGTCATCGGCAGGCTCTTGCTCCCAGGCATTCTTGTTGAAGGCCCACGAGTACAGAGCCCGTCGCAGGACACGTGGCTCCGCATACGTTGCACCTGGCCGCACCAACGCGGGGGTGATGGTGGCAAACGCATCAGCGAGCGTGCGTCGCGTATTGCCCGGCGTGCGCGCCCATCGATCGTCAATGTATTCGTGGGCCAGGTCGTACCATGTCGTTCTCTGCTTCAGGGTCCGCAACTCGGATGCCGGAAGACCCGTCTGCTCGTCAAACGGCTCCCCGTCCCGGGCCGCGGTCATCAGCTTGGAACGTCGACTGTCCGCGAGACCGGCAGTCATGAACGATTCCGACTTTTCGAGCCCACTGACCGTCCAGCGGACCATGAACGGCTTTCGCCGCCCAGCACGCTCGCGTATTTCCCAGAAGCGGACGTTGTAACTCAGCGCCAAGTGTCAAAATCCTTCTCACAAGCATCCCACCAGGCGTCCAGGTCGGAACGACGGCACCTGAGTTCGCCGTTTGGCAGCTTCGTCATCCGAGGCGCTTGCCCTCGCGCGCGCATACGGTAGAACGCCGACGGACTCATGCGGATCTCCGCCAGAACCTCCGCAAGCTTCAAGGCAGGCGGTCGAGCCATTTCCATCTCCTCGCATAGATGCACAACGTGCCGCGCAAGTGGGACAGACGTTGCCTGCCACTCCGCGCAGCGAATGGACTGTTGCGTTCGCATCGCTCCACCGCCAAGCACAGCGACATGTGAACGAAGACAATGGTCCGGACGATCCCCGGTTTCCGAAACCGGGGATTGCCCGCTATATTGCGCGCCGCCAATGGCTGCGGATCACAGGACAGACTGCAAGTGCGGACCGCTGCGTCGTGCCCGGCGTGCACCACGAGCCGGCGGCTACGAAGCGCTCCAGGCTTGGTTCGACCCTGCGCGAGGAGACCTCAGGGCCTCGGGCAACGCTCACCGCAGAGGCCCTCGGGTGCGCGGCCACGTACGCGAGGACGTGCCGGTCGCCGCGTAGTTCACGTTGGAACCGGTCCTCAACGAAGAGATAGCGGTTAGGGCTCCCGCGTCACTTCACCCACAACCTCACGGCTTCGCTGGAGCTGGTCCTCGGCGAAGAGGTCGACGGCGCACACGCAGAGACAGATGGCGGTAGCCAGGGTTCCTCGATCCCCCCATCTGGGCTGTGGCAGCGTTCAGGACGCCAAGGACGAAGGGGGGCAGGGCAGTGAAACGGAGCGAGCTAGGCAGAGTCTCGGACAGTCGTCCTCCTCGGGCAATGTCGGGTCGGCGTTGACATCGGATCGTCCACGTCACCCGTCTGACTAGGGACGTTGTACGTTGACATGCCCGAACGGAAGGTTCCAGTCGTTTGGGCGTCGTTGCCGTCTGCCGTGGGCGAACCGATCGCCAGGCACCCTGGCGTCTGCAAAGAAGCGGACCGATCTGCCGTGGCGATGGCCCGACGTCAGTCCCTGACGTGAGGAGGATGAGACACCAGCATCGGCGCGCTCGACGGTGTTCCGTGATCAGAACGGATGTCGACCGACCCGTGCCCTGGTGGCCACCTCGGCGATAATCCCCAGCGTGCCTGCGAGGGTGCCCGTGTATGCGTGCACCTGCTCCCGTACTCGCGCCTCCATACCTTCGGGGACAGCGAAGAATCCGGGGGTCGTCCCTTCGGGTTGCTGCTGGCTCCGCGCCGCCTCGTATTGCGCCCAGTCGAGCCGGTGCACCTTTCGCGCTTCCAGGAGGTCGTCTTCGCGGACTTGCTCTACACGAAGCCGGGCCGCGACCTGCTGAGCAGCGACGCTGATCACGATGGAGTCGGTCACCGTCATCGGGAAGTCCGGTCGGCCGATGCCACGCTCCAGTAGGGGCAGGCCGGTGGCTCGCCACGGCGAGCAAAGGATGGTGAGCGCCGAGTGCAGCTTTCCCCAGTCCGGATTTCGGGTCCTCTCTCCCTCCTCGATAAGCAGCTGCGCGGTGCGGCGCTGTTGATGGGTGGCGGACGGGTGCGCGAACTGGTCCACGATGCGACGAGCACTTTCCTGTCGCCGGGCCTTGTTCGTCTTGCCGGTGGTCTGCGCATACGTGCGAAGAGCCCTGCGCGCCTGCGCAACCGGGACGACGGTGTCGCTGGTCAGCCAGACGAACAACACCACCGGAATCATGGTGTGGTGAGGGATCCGCTTGAGGGGCGATCTCGTTCGAGCTTCGAGCAGTTCGGTGAACAGCCGACGCTGGAGTGCGGGGAACAGGCTGTGGTCTCGGCCGCGCTGGGTGGACTTCTGAAACTCCGGGGCGGCCAAGAGTCCGACCTCCACCCAGTCGGTGATCATCCGTGTGGAGACCTGCTCGATGCCCAGGGCCTCCGCATCGCACACCAAGTCCTCGGCCGTGCCTGGCTGCCACTCTCTGACCTGGGTTTCTTCCACGCCCTGGAAGTTACACCGAGATGAGGCCGCATCCCCGGGTCTCTCAATTACTCCCCCCGGCAGGGTCTGGTGCGTGAGACGGAATCCCTCGCGTGGCGCTCCAGATTGCGCTGCCCACACGCGAGAGCACGCATCCCTTGGAGGATCTTGTGGCTCGACGTAAGCAGCACCGCGCACGCCCCCGACCGGCCCGAGCGGTACGGCGGCAGGAATCCAGCTTGATCGATAAGGTCTTGGGCTGTTTCGTGACCGGCCTCGTGGCAGCGATCGTCAAGGAAGCAGCCGGCCTTCTCCATCGCGGCTGAGTTAGCTGCGGGGTCCACGGTCCTGGGGCGGCCGGCGGCCCGGTGGAGCGGATCACGCGCCCGCTCCGGAACCGGCGCGGGCGCCACGGTGACGGAATCCAACCTCCGCTCCACCGGGACCACCACCGTTAGAAGGCGGTCGCGGTCACCATGCACCGGAAAACCGGCCATCTGCGACCGCTACGCAGCCCCTTCCAACAATCCCGACGTCAGGTCCTACTCAGGTCGCGCAGCCGCGGGATCCCAGTAGTTCGCCAGCATCACCGCTGGCCAGACCGGGGCGGTCACAAGGCCGCGGGGTCCCATCTGCTCGAAGTAGGGGCCGAGGTCGTAGATCGGGGTTCCGGCCACGGCATCGAGGTCGGTGACGTGCAGGTCTCTGCCATCGACCTTGAGCAGCCGGGGAAACGACGTCGCCATGCGGTTGGGGCGCCTGTGGTTTCGGTGCACGAAGGTGCCGGTGGGCTCCCAGTCCGGGTTGTTCCGGGGGCTGCGGGCTCCGAGGTGGAGGTCGGCGTCGGAGCCCAAGTGGAAGTGCCAGGTGACGACCAAGTGGGAGAACTCGTCGAGGCCTTGCAAGGTGTCCAGCGGAAACTCCGGGTGGAGGCGGATGATCGATTCGACTCCGCCTTGATAGTCGTCAGCCGGCTCCTGGTGGCCGCCGACAACATGGGCGATGGCCTCCAGCGTGATCGGGTCGTGCACGCAATCCTCCCCTGCGACTACCAGTCCGGCCTGGACGCTGCTCCGGCACGGACCAATGCTTTGATGGCGCGGTCAGCGTACCCGGCCGATCACCGTACGAGCGCGGTCGTCCAGTTGCGCCAGCGCCGTACCTCCGCGGCTGCGGTAGGGAGACAAGGACCGGCGCATCTGGACCACGGTGTCCAGGGCCCGGCCGGACTGGACTCCCTGCATCGCGTCCAGGGCCTGGGACCAGGTGGCACAGGCCACGTCGACGGCTCCCCGCTGTATCTGCACCGCGCCCAGGAGACCAAGGGTGACTGCGTGGGTGCGGGCGAAGGGCTGGGCCCGGCGGGTGCGGACGCTGCGCAGGAACTCGCGCTCGGCTCCCCGGAAGTCTCCCAGGACCTGGAGGGTGCGGGCCGTTTCGTGGGCGAGTGACGCCTCGGAGAAGAAGAAGACCCGGGCGGGCTCGTCGTTTCCGAGCTCGGCGTGGCGCAGGTCGTCCTCGGCGCGCAGCAGTGCGGCGATGGCCTGCTGCTTGTGGCCGGCAGCTGCCAGGCTGCGGGCGTGAACGACTCCGAGGAGGGAGCGTTCGCGCGGGCTCGCATCCGTGTAGCGGCGGTGGGCCACGGATGTCTCGGCCAGTCGAAGGGCCTGGGCGGGGTGCCCGAGGTCCAGGGTCTGGTGGGCCTGGGCGCGGAGGATGTGGCCTGCCAGAGGGGCGTCGTCGGCTTCGGCCGACAGCCGCAGGGCTGCATCGAGCCATTTCTGGGCGAGCGCGTGCTCGGAGGAGTCGAAAGCGGTCCAGCCGGCCAAGTAGGCCAATTCGCCGGCGGCGGTGAACATCTCCTTCCGCGTGCGCTGGTCGGGGAATCGGCCGCCGAGGTAGCTGGCGACGTCGGTACGGAGGTAGGCCACGAGGGCGGATCGGCCGTCTGCGCCACCTCGGCGCTGTTCGCGCTGGGAGAGCAGTTGTGTCATTTCCCGTACTGCGGCCACGTCGTCCGGGCCGACATGCCACCCGGCCGACGGCTTCCGTGTCTGAGCTGCGGTGACCGCGTCCTGCCACCAGCGGTCGGACGGCAGGAACATCCCCGCGAGGGAGAAGACGGCGCCCTTGAGGGCGCGGCGGCGCTCCAGGTCCAAGTCGGTCCCCCCGAGATCGACAAGTTGTGCGATTGGGTCGCTGTCCCGTGGGTCCGAACCTGCCTGTTCGTCGGGGTCCTTGAGCCCGATGTCGGCAGCCGTGATGACCCGGTGGATCCCTCGACTGTTCAGCCCTCGCGACAGCGCTTCGCACAAGATACGGGTCGCCGGCGGCGCCGGGTGCGATCCGCGGACCCACTGGTTGATGTGCGAAGCCGACACCGCCTTCAAGTCGTCGGCACCGACTTCGGCTGCCACGCGCTGCATATGCCGGGCGGTGGTGGCCTGCGACCAGCCCAGTTGGTGCAGCACGCCCTCCAGCAAGGTGTTGCGCTCACGCGGCACCGGAAGCCCCCGTCCACGAAACGATCTTTACGCGCTTTACGCAGTACCGCGCCTTCCATGGGATACCCACACCGGGTGAAACGCGGTTCGCTGAGCGTAACGGTAGCCCCAAGGGCCACGTGCCTGGCCGCAGTTCGGCCATCGGCTGCATCCACCAGACCGCTCTGCAGAAGCGTCTGCGACCGCGTCAGAGGAATGAGGTGAAGCGATGAACTCCCACCGGATCACGCGCGGCGACCTGCTTGAGGCATTGGCCTCCCCCACCGCCCTCTCGGCCTGTCTGGCACTGCCCAGCCGCCCTGAATCCGTAAGGATGGCACGGGACTTCGTCACGGACCAGCTGGCCCGGTGGGGTCGTCCGGACCTGGAGGGCTCCGCCACCCTGGTCTGCAGTGAGCTCGTCACCAACGCCGTCACGCACGCGGCGCCGGACGCCTCAGCGAGCGGATGCCTGGTCGCTCTCACCCTGGTCCCCGGGGAAGCGTTGATCACCCAGGTCGCGGATCCTGATCCTTCGCCCCCGGTGCCGAGGGTCACCCTCTCCGGCGCCCTGGCCGAGGACGGCCGCGGACTGTCCATCGTCACGCAGTTGTCCGCCTACTGGGGTGCTTCCCCCAGACCCGATGGGAGGGGGAAGGTCGTCAGCGCCTACCTGCTGACGAACCGCGACACCACCGGACCGAGCGCGACCGTGGCCGTGGAGCCCTTCCTGCCGGACCATGTACCGTCGGCCGACCTGCCTGCGCGGGCCCCCTCGGTAGCCACGCCCACATCGGAGTGCGAGCCCGAGTTGCCAAAGCTCGACCTGTCCACGCCGTCCGTGGCGCGGGTGTGCGACTTCATCACCGGCGGCACGGACAACTTCTCGGCCGACCGCGCTCTGGGCCGGCCTCTGCTTACGGCAGCGCCGTGGCTGGACCGGGCCGCAGCCGCGGCCCGCAACCACGGCCAGGAGACCGTCGCGCACCTCGCGGAACAGGGAATCACCCAGTTCCTTGACCTGGGCTGCGGTCTGCCGCAGCGCCGGGGACGCAACACGCACGACGCGGCCCAGCGCCACCGACCGGAATCCACCGTCGTTTACGTCGACCGGGACCCGACAGTTCAGGCGCACGTCCGAACCTGGCTCGCGGAGACACCCCGGGAGCTGGACCTGCACGCCGACATCACCCGGACGGTTCACCTGCTCGACCAGCCGGCCATCGCGCGTCTGGACCGCGCACGCCCGATGGCCGTGCTGCTGCATGAGGTCCTGCCCTGGATCAGCGACGAGAAGGCCCAGCACCTGCTGGAGACTCTGCGGAACTGGCTGCCTGCCGGCAGCGTGCTGTCCGTCGTCCACACGGCCGCCGACAGCCACCCGGAGTCCACCCCCGCCCTCGCCGGGCTCTACAGGAAGGCGGGCATCCTCTACCGGCCCCGGAGCCTGAAGCAGTTACTCGCCCTGGTTCAGGGCTGGGACGTGGACGTCCCCGGCATCATCGCTGTTCCTCTGGGAGGGCTCCACGCCGTCGGCGGCCGAGCACCGCTGTACGGCTCGTACGCCTTCGTCGCTCGCGGACCGCATCTGTCTTCCTCCCGGAGCCGCCGGGTCGCCGCAGCACGCGAAGCGGCCGTGAGCGGCGCGGACCTGGAGGTGTCACGGTGACCGCCCCCTACTGTGTGCGAGCCCTGACTCCCGCCGACTTCCCTCAAGCGAGCCGTTTGCTGGCCCGGCGCTGGTCGCGCGAGGCCGACTGCGGGCGGTCGGTCGACCAGGAGAGGGACTACGCCCTGATCCTGCCGCTGGGCACCGGGGACCACCTGAAACTGCACGGCCTGTTCGAGGACGAGGAACTCGTGGCGATGTGGGAGCTGGACCCCACATCCCCGGGCCCCGGTTGGAGCGCCTCCGAGCGACAGGAGCGCAGCGTCGGCCTGTTCCTGCTTTACACCGACCCGGCCCACCGGAATGCCGGACGCTTGGTCTCACTCTGGCTCGCCAACCACTTCGCCCGCAACCTTCGGACACCGCTATGGCTGCGCTGCAGTACCCCCGACGACCGGCTCGCGGCACACATCACGGGGACGTGGGGCTGGCAGGAGGTCCGCTCCGAAGGCGGCCGTCACCTGCTCCAGCTCCCGCCCGAGCTCAAGCCGCACCTCAACCTGCTGATCGCCGGACAGTCCGCCTGCGCGGCTCCCGGCGGCAGCGCTCGCCCTCTCGCACTCGCCAGGACCGACTCGTGACGCTGCCCGACTTTGAAGACGACGCCTATTGGACCGGACTCGAGGACTACGAGCCGGACCCGGCACACGACACCTTGTTCACAAGCACGGTACGCAATGCGCCTCCGGGTGATGTCTGGGACGCCTCCCCACGGGAGATCCGGGTCGGCGACTGGCTGGTCCTGGACAGCACGGCGTACGAGATCACCAACATGTTCTCCCCGGGCTTCGACAGCTCCGCGAAGCGCGTGATCCTCCGCGGCCACGCCCCGCAGGTGGTCAAGACCCGGCACGAGATCGTCCGCCCGTACGAGGCGTTGCACCGCGGCCCGCGCCGTCCCTTGTAGCCGACGGATCCTCCGCCCGGTGCTGACACCCGACATCCATTTCCCTGTCCAAGGAGCTTCCGTGGGTCCGTCGCTTCCGATCCCCACACCGCAAGGCTGCTTAACTTCGCCACCTCCGTGGCCGGGCACGGCGCCCGCCGGTGTCCCTCGCACGCCTCCCGAGGCGGAGCAGGTGACCTGGCGTCTGCTGCGCGCCCTCGCGGTCTCCCGGTACGAGGACATCACCAGCGAGGGCAGCGGCCTCTGGGATGCCCTCAACCACGTCCTCGACGACGCCGTGGATTCACCCGACGTCCGTCCGCTGACCGCCAGCCTGGCCGTGGACCTCGGCTCGCTGACGGACCGGGCCTCCCGCCACATCCAAACCGGGCTCACGGAGGGGACACGGTCGCGGGCATGCGCCCTCCTGCGCGAGGTACGTGACCGGCTGCGCCTCGACACCCAGGACCTCGGCCTCCTGCGCCGACTGGCCTGGATGACGGAGGAGGTCGCGGACGAGGTCCTGGACCAGGCTTCGTCCGGCACGACTTCGACCCTCGCCGCTGCGCGTGCGTACTCCTCCATGCCCGCGGGGTGGTCCGGGCAGTGGTCCAGAGGGCCTGCCCCTGCCATGTATCCGGCGGCCTCGGCATGACCGCCATCGGCATGGCTGGCACGAGGCCCGAGAGCATGCGGATCCTGGACCGGGCCTGCGTCATCGTGCACCAGCACATCACCACCGCGTGTCAGCCGGGTACCTCCCTGCCGAGCACCAAGCAACTGGCCCTGGCCTTGGGGTTGCCGGAAAAGCACGTGCACCAGGGACTCCTGCGTCTGGACGGCCTGGGCGAGATCGCGCTGCGCACCGGGGGCATGCCGGTCCGGCTCCGTACTCGCGAACCGCACCCCCGCGACCGCGTCCTTCACGGTGCCGTCCGCGACCGGATCCGGGCCGGCCACTACGTGCCGGGACAGGCTCTGCCTACCGGGCTGCTGGGCGAAGAGTTCGGACTGCTCCCGCACCACGTGCAGCGCGCGCTCCGGTTCCTCACATCCGAGGGAACCCTCCGCTACGACGAACAGGGAGCCTACGGTCCGGGCCACTACGTCCCGGTGGCACTTGCGGAGGGCGTCTCGTGAACTACACAGGATCCACAGGCTTGCCGGACGCCGACGTCGCCGTCAAGCCGCTGTCCACCGCCCCGCGGGCACCTCGGTGAGGGCGGCGCAGCGCCGCAGGCTGCAGCGGCTCCAGCAGTTGGCCGCCATGCCGGTGGTAGGTCCGATCGCCGCACTGCTGGCCCGCGCTTACCGCAGACGCATGGTCCGGCAGATGCTCTCCCGAGCACTGCTTCGCCGAGACCGCACCGGTGTCGAGGGCTCGCCCCGCGCCGCACAACCCTGGCATAGGAATTGACGCCCATCTCCGCTCCAGGGCGAGCCTCCACCGATTTCAGCGCCCCGGCTGAACGGTCCCGGCAGTGCCGCCCCCAACCGGTCCTCCCAACGTGACCGGGCCGGGGACGGCCCACGACTTCCCGCTCCGGCCTGTCGGAGAGGGATGGCCAGGAAGCGCGCGGTGAGCCGCACGCCCTTGGCCGACAGCACAACGATCACACCCAAACCAGCAAGAGGAGTTGAAGTGGCCAGCAATCCCAACCCGGGCCTGACCCAGGCCCAGCCCACGAGCACGGCTCAGGACGCGTTCAACCTGAACGTCGAACTGGTCGAGGTCGGCGACCCCGGCGCCCTGAAGACCCTGACCGACGACGGC
>NZ_JBSGXB010000212.1:0-13413 GCF_053609185.1 Streptomyces sp. NPDC054956
GACCCCTTACACCGCCCCGGGGCGCTCGGGGGCGCGTTCCAACGGGTCGTTGTGCCCGTCGGGCGGTGCCTCATCTGGGGGGTGGGGGCGGGTGGCGGGCGGGGCGGGGGGGCGGACCACCGGGGGGACATCGGGACCCGAGGGGTCAGCCGGCCTTCTGCACGGTCCAGGCCTGCGCCGCGCGGCCGTCGGCGCGCTGGAGTTCGAGCAGCCAGTTCCCGTAGTACGGGCGGCCGCTCACGGTCAGTGCGAAGCCGCCGCTCGGATCGGTGACGGTCACCGCGCCGCCGCGGGAGGTCAGCTTCCAGGCCTGCGCGCCGGCGCCGCCGCAGGGCTGCTGCGCGATCCACATGCCCGCGGCCGGAGCGCCGCCCGGCTGCAGGCACTTGCCGGAGACCGCGGAGCGGATGCGGACCAGCCCGTTGCCCGCGTCGTCGAAGTACCACTGCTGCTGGGCGTATCCGTTGGCGCGCGCACCGACGAGCACGGTGCCGTCGGCGCTGCGGCCGCCCCACACCTCGGCGTTCATGCCGGTGCTGCCGTTGCCGAGCAGGTACCGGGCGCCGGGGGTGGTCGCGCCGCCGCCCGTGCCCTTCGTACGGAAGGACGCGGCCTTTCCGGGTCCGCTGTCGCGGCCGGCTCCGTCACGGACGGACACCGCGACCGTGTAGGAGGTGTCGGGCCGGAGGTTGTAGACGCGCAGCACCGGGGACTGGACCCAGGCCAGGTGCTTGCCGTTCAGCAGGACCTGGTACCAGGCGGCCCCCTCGACCTTGGGCCAGTTCACGACGACGGAGTCCGACTGGATCTGGGCGACCGTCACCGCCGGTCCGCCCGTGGGCTTCTTGGTCGGCGTGGGGGTGGGCGTCGGCTTCGCGGTCGGCGTCGGGCTCGGGCTCGGGTTGGGGTTCGGACCGGGGTCGGTGCCGCCTCCGCCCTTGTTGCGCATCAGGAACTGGTTGTCGGCGATGTTCCAGTGCGTGGCCAGGTAGCTGCCGGCCTTGGGGCTGGTGTGGAAGTAGTCGTCGTGGTTGCAGTCCAGGATGTTCTCGGACGCCTGGTTGGTGCAGACGTTGCGCATCTGCGGGTAGTACGGGGTGTCCGAGTAGCACATGACGTCGAACTCGTCGGTGCAGTGCGCGCCGCGGCTGGTGTTCGGGGCGCTGTTGTTGACCGCGCCCAGGTTGTGGCCGAGTTCGTGGGCGGCGGTGTGGCCGCCCCAGCAGCCGGAGTCCGTACGACCGTACGAGGGGCCGAAGTTGCTGAGGTTGGCCTGGCCGGGCCGCTCGTCGCCGTTGAAGGTGCCGATGCCGCAGTAGACCTGGGTGTCCGCGAAGATCATGTACTTGCGGTCCCGGCGGTCGAGCCCCTTGCCGGCGAGCGCGGCGTTGGTCGCGCTGAACTCGGAGAGCGCCGAGTCCGGGAGTTCGATGTTGAGCACGGTGGGGGTGCAGTCCGCGGCCGTCACGTAGCGGATGTGGCGGATGCCGCCCGTCTCCTGGGCGCTCGCCGCGTAGATGAGGTCGGCGTCGGCCGCCCATTTGCGGAACGAGGCCACGTACTCGGAGTAGCGGTCGCGGCCGGGGCCGTGGACGTACACGACCTGGACGCGGTTGCCGGTGCTGCCGTCGCCGTCGCACTGGACGGTCTGGCCCGCGGGGCCGGCGGCGACTTCCTGGCCGGCGGCCGAGGGCGCGGGTGCGGCGGACTTGTCGGCGGTGCGGTCCGCGTCGGCCGCGGGCGCGTCCTGAGGACGCCCGCCGCCTTCGCCGCTCGCCGGGTCGTCGGTGGCGGGGCGGGCCGGATCGGCCGCCGGAGCCGACGCCTTGACGGCGGGCGGTATGTCCTTCGTGATGTCCACGCCCTTGGGCGGGGCGTCGGGGCCGTGGGTGCACAGACCGGCACCGGTCCGGTACACGCCGGCGCACCGGTCGCCCTTGGGTGCGGGGGCGAGGCCGTCGTAGACCATGCCGCGCGCGTTCTCGTTGGCGGGCGCGCTCGCGAGGGGTTCGGGCTCCTGGTCCCGGGCGGGTGCGGCGGCCGGTGCGGCGGCCTCCGCCGCCGCTTGCGCGGTCACCGCCTGGGCGCCGTCGCCCAGTCCGGAGTAGGCGATGCCGGCGGCGATCACCGCCGCCACGGCCGTGGCGGCGGTGAGGAGTATCAACCGCCGCGGTTTGCGGCGGTGTTCACGCCGTCTACGTCGTCCTGTCATGGGCACCTCAAGTCCGTGTGGGATGAGTGGGGTGCGCGGAAGCCTGCCAGACGAATGCGGCGGAGAATTCGGACAAAGAGGAGTACGGCCCGAGATATCGTTCCGTTACCTGTCCGCCAAATCTGACGAACAATCAAACTCCAATAAAATAAGCCTAGTTACGCGCGTCACGCATAATTGGTCCAGGCCTTATCGGCAGAGTCGTTATCAAATCGAGATAGAGGGAGCGCGCTTATTGACGAGAATTCAGTCAGGGATTCATCTAATTACTACCTGTCGAATTCCCTTCGTCACGACCCGTGAGGAAGGCCCCCGTCCGCTCCCGTCCGCTCCCCTCGGCTCCCATCAGCTCCCGGCGGTCCGCACCGGACGCCGGAGCAGGTAGAGGGCCGCGGACAGGACGAGCACCGCCATGCACGCGATGAACACCAGCCCCGCACCCTCCAGTCCGAGCGGATCCACCAGGACGCCCACCCCGATCACCGGTACCGAAATGCCCGCGTACGCCACCACGAACAGCGTGGAGATCACGGCCGCCCGCCGGTCGGCGGGAGACGCCTCTGCCACCGCGGCCAGCGCCCCGCGGAACGCCAGCCCCTGCCCGAGTCCGCCGACGAGGGCGCTGAGCACCACCAGCGGCAGCAGGTCCCACCGCAGCGCGCCCGCGAGCAGCGCCAGCCCGGCGAGGAGCCCGGCGCACCCCAGCGGGAGCGAGCGCCCGACGCCGACCCGGCCGACGGCCAGTTGTCCGGCGGTCGAGGCGAAGAAGGCCAGCGCGACCACCAGCCCGCTCACGGCGTGGTTGTGCACGTCCAGGGACTCCGCGAGGAACGCCGGGCTCACGGACGTGAACACCCCGAACAGCGCGAACCCCACGAACGAGGCGATCGCCGCCGGCCCGAACACCGCCCGCACCTGCGGGGGCAGGCCGGGCCGCTGCGGCCGTACGGTGCCGAGCGGCCGCAGGTCCCGTACCGTCTCCGGGAGCCGCAGCATGACGGCGGCCGAGCCGGCCACCAGTGCGAGGTGCAGGGCGAACGGCAGGTACAGCGGCCAGGGGGCGTACTGCGCGAGCAACCCGGCGAGCAGCGGACCGCAGCCCAGCCCGCCCATGTTGACGGCCGTCGCGACGAAGGTGGCCCGCGAGGCGCCGCCGTGCGGAGCCAGCTCCATCACGTACGCCGTGGCGGCCCCGGTGAACAGGCCGGCGCTCAGACCCGACAGCAGCCGGCCCGCGTACAGCCAGGCGATCCCGTCGGCGCACAGGAAGCAGACGGCGCTGCCCGCCGCGAAAGCCAGCCCCGCCAGCAGCACGGGCCGTCGGCCCACGGCGTCCGAGGCATTGCCGGCCAGCAGCAGCACGCCGATGACCCCGAAGGCGTACACGGCGTACACCACGGTGACCATCAGCTCGGAGAAACCGAACTTCTCCTGGTAGAGGCCGTAGAGGGGGGTCGGCAGTGTGGTGCCGGCCATGCACACGGCGAAGACCGCCCCGCTGAGCAAACACTGGCGCCAACCCCGGCGATCACCGTCCATGCCGCCGACGGTAAGCCCGCGGGGTGCCCCGGAGCGGGCCCGACGGGCGCGGCGCGCCGCCAGTCAGCCGGTCGGTCAGTCACAGGCGGCCGGTCGGTCAGTACACGAGCTTGTAGGTCACGTCCTTGGGGACCGGGTCCGGCGCGGTGTCGGTGTAGAGGAGCCTGATCGTCGTGAAGCGCCGGAGGTCGGGGTGCTCGGGCCAGATCGCCGGATTGCCCAGGGTCACCCTCACCGGGTAGGCGCGGAAGCGGCCCACCGCGCAGTAGGGGCGGCAGTCGTTCACCATGTCGGTGCCGGTGGCCGTCGCGTTCCCCGGGCCCCAGGTGTCCCAGCGGAGTCCGACGAGGCGGTTGTTCCCGTCGCCGCAGGCCAGGAGGTACTCCTCGGGGCGCACCTGGGCCTGGGAGAAGCAGTCGACGACCACGACCGGATCCGGTGGATCGGTGCGCGCGGAGGCCGGGGCCACGGCGGCCGTCAGGGCCGCCGCGACGCACAGGAGGGTCGCCGCGCGCCTCGGGTGCCGGGGCGCGCGTACGGGGCGGCCAGCTGCTGAACCGTTCACGAAGGACCTTCCTCGCCACTCTGCCCACCGCCGGCACTGCGGCATCCCCAGCTTCCCGCATCGGTGTCAACCTCGCGCGCCGGGAACCGCGCGGTCGGCCTCCGGGGCCGCCCGGGTCACCTGTGCAGCAGGGCGCAGACGAAGTCCTCCTGGACCTCGCGGACCTGCGCGAGCAGGTCGGGGTTGGCGGTCAGGGAGGTCTGCGTGGTGATCGAGAAGGTCAGCGAGCGCCGGCCGTCCGCCGTGGCCGCCACCAGCTGCGTGTAGCCGGCCGTATTGCCGGTGTGGCCGTACACGGCTCCGCAGCGGGTGGTGTAGCGGTAGATCGCCAGGCCCGCCTCGGTGCGGCCGGGGCCAGGGGGCTGGGACAGGGCGCCGGGGATGAACGTGAACTGCTGCCGACGGGTGCGCTCCGAGACGAGCGCGCCGCCCGCGTAGCCCCGGATGAAGGCGGTCAGGTCCTTGGGCGTCGAGACGATGCCCCCGGCCGCCCAGGCTCCCGAGGCGCTCACGGCCTCACTGACGTCGACGGGCCCTTCCTCGGGGTCGATCTGGTAGCCGTGGAGGAAGGGCGCGGGCAGCCGGTATCCCTGCGGCAGGCTCGTGGCCTCCAGGCCCAGGGGCTCCTGGACGAGCTCGCGCAGCAGCGACTCGTACCGGCGTCCGGTGGCGGCCTCGGCCATGAGGGCGACGGCGATGTTGTCGGAGTTGGAGTACTGGTAGTTGCTGCCCGGCGGAAACGCGAGATCCTCGTCGGCCACGAATTCCAGCAGGCTCCGTGAGTCGAAGCGGTGGCGGGGGTCCTCGGAGATGACGTCGCGGAATCCCTGCGATCCCGAATAGTCGGGCAATCCGCTGGTGTGGTTCAGCAATTGACGCAGCGTCACCGCGTGCCACGCCTCCGGCTGGCCGGGCAGCACCTCGCCGATGGTGTCGTCCAGGTGCAGCCGTCCGCGGTCGACGAGCCTCAGCGCCACCGCTCCGCTGAAGGCCTTGGCGACACTGGCGATCCGCATGTGGTCCGTCGCCCTCGGCGGCCGGCCGTTCTCCACGTCCGCCACGCCCGCCCGGTAGACCTGCGTACGGTCGCCGTCGCGCAGGACGGCGATGACTCCGGGGGGTCCGTCGGGCCTCTCCACCAGCTCCTTCAGCTCCTGGTGGAGGCCGGACCCGGGCGGCGGATTGCGGTCCGCTCCGGCCTGCGCGGGCTGTACGGAGGCGGCGAGCACGGCACCGCACACGGCGGTGGCGGCAACCAGGCGCAGCGACGGGCGGAGCCGGCCGGCGTGGCCGTACGGGCGTCGGGACACGGAGGTACCTCCCGGGGAGACGGAACGCGGTGGCCCACGATGACAGCAGCCGCGCCGGTGCCCGCGGCGACGCGGCCGCACCCCGGTGCGGCATGGCCCGTCCGGCCCTGACCGTCGGCCGGGCGGCGGACAGCGGACTGCGGGACGGGGGCGGCGGGACGGGGGCGGCGGGCGCCACTGGACGCGCGTACGAGAACCCCCCGCGCCCGGTGGGCGTCCTTCGTGGAATCGACCGACAAGCGACCGGCACCGGCTTGACCGGCGAACCTGCGGCAACGTAACTTTCTCCGCACCAACGCGTGAGCCCCTGGAAGGAGGCGAATCCGGATGTCGACCGTCTCCGAAATGCTTCGCCTCGCACACCAGATCGCCTGGGCTCCGGGTCGTGTAGCACACGGCTGCTGACCAGCCCCTTTTCCCGGTGTGCCCGATCGTGGCCCCGGTACTTCTCCACCACTGTCACCGTTCACGGCACGCCGCTGCGTGCCGATTTGTTGCGCGCCGGGTTGTCGAGCTGCGCCACTGTGAAGAGAAAGCACCTGAAATGGCGACTAGGACAGTCAGATCCACCACGCGCCGAAATGAGGACCTGCCATGGTAGCGGCGCGGATCACGGTCAACGGAAAAGAAACACCGATTTCGCCGGCCGCACCCCACACCACGGTGCTGGACTTCCTGCGCGAGCGCGGTCTCACCGGCACCAAGGAGGGCTGTGCCGAGGGTGAGTGCGGCGCCTGTTCTCTCCTGGTGGCCCGGCCGGGGGTGAACAAGCCCACCGACTGGGTGGCGGTCAACGCCTGTCTGGTCCCGGTCGCGGCGCTCGACGGTCAGGAGGTCGTCACCTCCGAAGGTCTCGCCACGGCCGGCGAGTCCGGCGAGCCCGTCGCGCTGCACCCCGTACAGGAGGAGATGGCCGTCCGCGGTGGCTCCCAATGCGGTTACTGCACACCGGGGTTCATCTGCAGCATGGCCGCCGAGTACTACCGGCCCGACCGCTGCGCGCACGCGGACCCGGCCGAAGGCACCGGCCTTGATTGCGCCTCCGACGCCGAGCACGGCCCGAACGGGTTCGATCTGCACGCGCTGAGCGGGAACCTGTGCCGCTGCACCGGATACCGCCCGATCCGCGACGCCGCGTTCGCCGTCGGCGCGCCCGCCGAGGACGACGCCCTGGCCCTGCGCCGCGAGCAGTCCCCGCCCGAACCCGCCACCACCGAATACACCCGGGACGAGGGCTCGTTCCTGCGGCCGGGCACCCTGGCGGAGACCCTGCGGCTGCTGCGCGAGCGGCCGGACGCGGTGGTCGTCGCCGGCAGCACCGACTGGGGCGTGGAGGTGAACATCCGCTCCCGCCGGGCGAATTGCGTGGTCGCCGTCGACCGGCTGCCCGAACTGCGGGAGCTGCGGGTCGAATCCGACCGCATCGAGATCGGTGCGGCGCAGACGCTCACGGAGATCGAACGCCGCCTCGACGGCAGCGTCCCGCTGCTGGCGGAGCTGTTCCCGCAGTTCGCGTCCCGGCTCATCCGCAACAGCGCCACCCTCGGCGGCAACCTGGGTACCGGCTCCCCCATCGGCGACACCCCGCCGGTGCTGCTCGCGCTGGAGGCTTCGCTGGTGCTCGCCGACGCCGACGGCGAACGCGAGGTCCCCCTCTCGGAGTACTTCACCGGTTACCGGCAGAGCGTGCGCCGTCCCGGCGAACTGATCCGTGCGGTCCGGATCCCGCTGCCCCTGTCGACGGTCACGGCCTTCCACAAGATCGCCAAGCGGCGCTTCGACGACATCTCCAGCGTGGCGGTCGCGTTCGCGCTCGACATCGAGGACGGGATCGTCCGCAAGGCCCGCATCGGCCTGGGCGGCGTGGCCGCCACCCCGATACGCGCCCTCGCCACCGAGGCCGCCCTGGAGGGCAGGCCGTGGTCGCCGGAGACCGTCGAGGCCGCGTCCCGGGTGCTGCGCGCCGAGGGCACTCCGATGGACGATCACCGCGCCAGCGCCGGCTACCGCTCCGCGATGCTCGGCCAGAGCCTGCTGAAGCTGTACGCGCGAACCACCGAGGCGGTGTCGTCATGAGTCATCTGTCCGAACGTCCCGAGAAGCCCGTCGTCGGTGTGTCGATGCCGCACGAGAGTGCGAACCTGCACGTCACAGGCGCCGCGCTCTACACGGACGACCTGGTGCACCGCACCAAGGACGTCCTGCACGCCTACCCCGTCCAGGTCATGAAGGCCCACGGCAGGATCATCGCGCTGCGCACCGGGCCCGCGCTCGCCGTACCCGGTGTGGTCCGCGTACTCACCGGCGCCGACGTGCCCGGCGTCAACGACGCCGGAATGAAGCACGACGAACCGCTCTTCCCCGACGAGGTCATGTTCCACGGCCACGCGGTCGCCTGGGTGATCGCCGAGACCCTGGAGGCGGCCCGGCTCGGTGCGGCGGCCGTCGAGGTGGAGCTCGACGAGAAGCCCTCCGTGATCACCCTGCGGGAAGCGATCGCGGCGAACAGCTTCCACGGCGCCCGGCCCGTCATGCTGACCGGCGACGTGGACGCCGGCTTCGCCGAGTCCGCGCACGTGTTCACCGGAGAGTTCCAGTTCTCCGATCAGGAACACTTCTATCTCGAGACGCACGCGGCCCTGGCCCTCGTCGACGAGAACGGGCAGATGTTCGTCCAGAGCAGCACCCAGCACCCCTCGGAGACGCAGGAGATCGTCGCGCACGTGCTCGGCCTGCACAGCCACGAGGTGACCGTGCAGTGCCTGCGGATGGGCGGCGGCTTCGGCGGCAAGGAGATGCAGCCGCACGGGTTCGCGGCCGTCGCCGCGCTCGGCGCCCGCCTGACGGGCCGTCCGGTCCGGGTCCGGCTCAACCGGACCCAGGACCTGACCATGTCCGGCAAGCGCCACGGGTTCCACGCCACGTGGAAGATCGGCTTCGACTCCGAGGGCCGCATCCAGGCCCTCGACGCCACCTTGACCGCGGACGGCGGCTGGAGCCTGGACCTGTCCGAGCCCGTGGTGGCCCGCGCGCTGTGCCACATCGACAACACGTACTGGATTCCCAACGCGCGCGTCGCCGGCCGCATCGCCAAGACCAACAAGGTCTCCAACACCGCCTTCCGCGGCTTCGGCGGACCGCAGGGCATGCTGGTGATCGAGGACATCATGGGCCGGTGCGCACCGCTGCTCGGCCTGGATCCGACGGAGCTGCGCGAGCGCAACTTCTACCGGCAGGGCGACTCGACCCCGTACGGCCAGCCGGTCCCCCACCCCGAGCGGATCTCCACCGTCTGGCGGCAGGTTCACGAGGACGCGGCCATCGCCGGCCGCAAGCGCGAGATCGCGGCCTTCAACGCCGCGCACCCGCACACCAAGCGGGCGCTCGCGATCACCGGGATCAAGTTCGGCATCTCGTTCAACCTCACGGCCTTCAATCAGGCCGGCGCGCTGGTGCTGGTCTACAAGGACGGCTCCGTCCTGATCAACCACGGCGGCACCGAGATGGGGCAGGGCCTGCACACGAAGATGCTGCAGGTGGCCGCGACCACGCTGGGCATCGGGCTGGACAAGGTGCGCCTCGCCCCGACGCGTACGGACAAGGTGCCCAACACCTCGGCCACCGCCGCCAGTGCCGGGGCGGACCTCAACGGCGCGGCGGTGAAGAACGCCTGCGAGCAGATCCGCGAGCGGCTGCTCCAGGTGGCCGGCACCCAGTTGGGCGTGAACGCCTCGGACGTGCGCATCGTCGAGGGCGTCGCGCGGGCGCTCGGCAACGACAAGGAGCTGGCCTGGGACGATCTGGTGCGCACCGCGTACTTCCAGCGGGTCCAGCTGTCGGCGGCCGGCTTCTACCGGACCGAGGGGCTGCACTGGGACGCGAAGGCCTTCCACGGCTCCCCGTTCAAGTACTTCTCCTACGGCGCCGCGGCGACCGAGGTGGAGGTGGACGGTTTCACCGGCGCGTACCGCATCCGGCGGGTGGACATCGTCCACGACGTCGGCGACAGCCTCTCCCCGATGATCGACATAGGTCAGGTCGAGGGCGGTTTCGTGCAGGGCGCCGGCTGGCTGACGCTCGAGGACATGCGGTGGGACGCCGGCGACGGGCCGCACCGCGGCCGGCTGCTGACCCAGGCGGCGAGCACGTACAAACTGCCGAGCTTCTCCGAGATGCCCGAGGAGTTCAACGTAAGGCTGCTGGAGAACGCCACCGAGGAGGGCGCGGTCTACGGGTCCAAGGCGGTCGGTGAGCCTCCGCTGATGCTGGCCTTCTCGGTGCGCGAAGCGCTGCGGCAGGCCGCCGGGGCGTTCGGGCCCGCCGGGGTCAGCGTGGAACTCGCCTCGCCCGCCACGCCGGAAGCGGTGTACTGGGCGATCGAAGCGGTCCGCGGCGGCGGTGCGCCGACCGCCGGTGGCGCTCCCGAGGACGGCGCGGCCGTACCCGTCGACGCGAGCGCCGTGAGCAATGCCTGACATGGGCTGGGTGGCCGCGGTCGCGCGGTTGCGGGCACGCCGGGAACCCGGCGTGCTCGTGACCGTCGCGACCGTGCGCGGCCACGCGCCGCGCCGGGCCGGTGCCAAACTCGTCGTGGGACGCACCGAGACGTGGGGTTCGATCGGCGGCGGCAACATCGAGGCCGTGGCCATCGACCGGGCGCGCGAGCTGAACGCGGCGTCCGATCCGGAGCAGGAGCCGGAGCTGATGGAGTTCGCCCTCAACGACAAGGTCACCGGCCGGCACGGCGTGCAGTGCTGCGGCGGGGCCGTCACCGTGCTGCTCGAACCGCTGCCCGTGGTCGAGGCGGTCGCGGTCTTCGGCGTCGGGCACGTCGGACTGGAACTGGCGCGCATCCTGGCCCGCCACGAGCTCGATCTGCACCTGATCGACAGCCGTCCCGACATGCTCACCGTCGAGCGGCTCGGCGTGCTCGCCGACGCGGTGGCGCAGATCCACGTGCACCACACCCCGCTGCTCCCGGAGGAGGTGCTCGCGGAGCTGCCGCCCGGCACCCACGTCCTGGTCATGACCCACGATCACGCCGAGGACGCCGCGCTGTGCGATGCCGCGCTGCGCACCGAGGGTCTCGGCTCGATCGGTCTGATCGGCTCGTCCGCGAAATGGGCGCGGTTCCGGCAGCGCCTCGCCACCGAGGGCGGCCACGACGAGGAAGCCATCGACCGGATCAAGACCCCGATCGGAACGGTCGGGATCACCGGCAAGGAGCCCGCCACGATCGCGGTGAGCGTCGCGGCGGACCTGCTCCGTACCTTCGAACAGGACCGCCTGCGGGCAGTGCCGGACAGGGTCGGTGGGGCGCCGGGCACGTAACTTTCGTTGCCCTGCTCCGGCCGATCGTTACTACTGGACACCCCGGCCGGCGGCCGAGGCTGTCGGCATGCATGACTTCTTGAAGAACGAAGCGGGTCCGGACGGCAGGGGCGGTGAGGCCGGCGGGCATCGGCGCGGTCGCGGCAGGACGCCGGTGTTCGTGAAGGTGCTCGCGGCCGTGGCCGGTCTGGGTCTTCTCCTGCTCGGCGTGCTCGGGTCCCCCGACCGGTCCCTGGGGCGGTCGCCCGAGGTCATCGGTGAGCGCGAGATGGTGCGCGTCAGCGGACCGAACGGCAAGACCGCCGAGGTGCTCGCCCTGATCGACACGGGTGCGTCGGCGTCCTCCCTGGACACGGCTCTGGCCAAGGAGCTCGGCTTCGATCTCGCCGCGGCCCCGAGGATCACCGTCGGTTCGGCGCTGGGCCGTGAGAAGCGCCCGGTGGTCGACACCACGGTGCGGCTGGCCGGCCGGTCGTTCGTCGCCAAGGTGAGCGTCAACAGCAGAGCCAAGCGGGAAACCCCCGTCCTGCTCGGCCGGCAGGAGGTCCAGGGGCTGCACGTGGCCGTGGGCAAGCGGCTCCTGACCCGGCCCGAGTCCACCGCCGCGCCCTCCGCGCTGCGGATCCTGTTCGCCAGGGCACCGGCGATCGACCCGGTGTCGATGATGGCCCTGCTGCCCTTGGCGGCCCTGCTGATCGTGCTGCTCCGGGTCGTCGTCGGGCTGAACACGCTGGGCACGTTCAGCCCGGTGCTGCTGGCCCTGGCGTACGCCCAATCCGGTCTGCCCCTGGGCGTGCCCCTCACGCTGGTGATGTTCGCGCTCGGCTTCGCCATGCAGCCCGTACTGCGCCGCCTGCACCTGCCGCGCGTGGCCCGCCTCGGCGTGCTGATCGCGGTGGTCACCTCGGGGCTGATCGCCGCCCAGCTCGGCCTGGGCGGGTTCGGGCTCTCGGACTCCTGGGGCATGTCGCTGCCGGTCGTCGTCACCGCGATCATCACCGAACGCCTGTGGGACGCCTGGGACCTGGACGGTGTCCGGGCCGCGGTCGAGGGGGCCGCCCTGACCATGGGCACGGCCGTCCTGGTGGCGCTGCTCCTGCTCACCCCGTACGTACGCCACCTCGCCGAGGCGGTGCCCCTGCAGCTCGCGATCGCGTGCGCGGTGTGGACGGCTATCGCCGGAACGTACCGGGGGCTGCGGCTGAGCGAGCTCTCCCGGTTCGCCCCCGCGGCGAAGGCCCAGGGAGCCGCGTCGTGATCCGGCTCCGCGGCTGGGACCCGGTCATGGGCATGAACCTGCGCAACGCCCGGATCGCCCAGGAGAACTCCTCCGCCGCCATCCGGCTCGTCAACGACAAGTACGCCACCAAGGAGGCACTGGCCGCGGCCGGTGCCCCGACCTCCCCCACCCTGGCCCTGCTGCGCTCCCGCCGGGAGATCGCCACCCTGGACTGGGACGGGCTGCCCGACTGCTGGGCCCTGAAGCCCAATCAGGGTCTGGGCGGCAACGGCATCCTGCTGGCCTTCGGCCGAAGGCGCAGGAACTGGGCCTCGTCCTGCGGCCAGCGCGTGTCCAGGGAACGGGTCGCCGAGCAGCTGCGCCGCATCCTGGACGGGGAGTTCTCGCCCCGCCCGAGCGACTGGGCCATGTTCGAACCCCTGATCCGGGCGCACCCGGAGCTGGCACGCCTGTCCCACCAGGGGTTGCCGGACATCCGGGTGATCTGTGACGGGGACCGGCCGCGGCTCGCGATGCTGCGTCTGCCCACCCGGTTCAGCGGCGGGAGGGCCAATCTGCACCAGCGGGCCATCGGCGCCGCCGTCGATCTGGCCACCGGCCGGATCACCCATGCCCTCGTCGGGAAGGAGTCGGCCGAGAGGCACCCCGACACCGGTGAACTCCTCATCGGGGCGACCGTCCCGCATTGGCCGGAGGTACTCGACGCGGCCCGCCGGTGCGCGGCGGCGACGGGTCTTCGCTACCTGGGTGCGGACATCGTCGTCGACGCCGAGCGGGGGCCGCTGATTCTCGAGGTCAACGCCCGCCCGGGTCTTCAGATCCAGAACGTCACCGGTCACGGCCTGATGGCCGCGACCACCCACCCGAGGAGTTCCTGATGCGCTGGACCGCACTCGTTTCCAAGATCGTCGTGGCCGCGGCGGCCGGGGCTTTCCTGGCGGTCAGCGCCGCGGGAGCCCAGCAGCCGCGGCCGGCGGCCGACACCGATCCCGCGCGGGAGGCACCGGCCGATGTCCGGAGCTCCGCGCCGGGGCCCGGGCCGACGGGAGTCACGCCGGGGCCGACGGCCCCGCCGCGGGAATGACCGTACTCACGGCGCGGGGACCGTACTCGCCGCGGGGACGGCCGTCCCCGCGGCGGGGATCAGCGGTTTTCCGGGCGGAGGCGGGCGTCGCGGGCCAGGAGGGCCGCCAGGACCCGGGTGGCGCAGCTCAGT